>PMWR01000369.1 GCA_003166055.1 Acidobacteriaceae bacterium | reverse complement strand
CCAGCCGTATCCGTGTACTCCACTCCAAACACTTCCTTCGGGTGAAGTGTCCATCCGCAAATGCTCCTCTGCACCATCGCCCCGAGCAGCCGAAGCTCCGTCGAGCGGTTGCCGCGAGAGCGTACGGCGCGCATATTGTCACGGCGTGAAGCAGGCGTATTTGCAAAAGCTCCAGTCATCGACGGATAGTTTACAATCGTTGCGACGCCATGCCCATCTCAACCCAGCTCGTTGAAGTCCAGAATCTCCTATTTGACCCGCATAATCCCCGCTTGCCAAGCGAAGTCGGCCCCTCGGAAAAGGAGATTTTCCGATTTCTTGTGGATGAAATTGGGATCGATGATCTGCTGAATTCGATCGCGTCCTCCGGCGTTATTGAAGGTGATCCGATAATCGCAAAGCCCGCCGAGGTCGCAGGCAAGTTCTATGTAATTGAAGGCAATCGGCGCCTTGCCGCACTGAAGATACTCAATGGACAAAAGATAGGTGACGGTCAGGCCGAGCCAAACGCTCCCACCCTTTCGGCAAATGTCGCCGTTTCCGTTAAACAGGTGACGGTTCAAACTGGCTGGGATGATGACCAACTCGAAGCCTATCTCGGCTACAAGCACGTGACAGCAACGCGTGAGTGGTCCCCAGAAGCTAAAGCTCGGTTTGTTTTGGAGCGGTGCAAGGGCGACTTTTCGAATGAAAGCCTGTCGAGATTTGCGAAGCGTCTGGGGACGACACTGCCCACATTGCGCCGATGGCTGATCGCTTATTTGACGCTCAAGCAGGCGGAAAAGATCGGAGCGTTCGATCCCTCCAAGGCTGCGACTAAGAGGTATTTCGGTACCTTCTATACGCTGCTGGGCAGCCAAGAGGTGCAGAAGTTCCTTGCCCTTGAGTCAGAGCAACTCACCGATGCCCCAGTGCCGAACGACCACCTCGGAGAGCTCGGAGAGTTTGTTAGCTGGACTATCGGCACCAAGAAGTTGCCACCGTTGGTCAACAGTCGCGCACAGCAGAAACTGGACGCTGTTCTATCGAGTCCGGGCGGCCTTCAGCATTTCCGTAGCAAGCGAAATCTGGATGCGGCTCTTCTTTACACAGAATATAACGCAGGTGAGATAAGCGAGAAGCTTTTGGGCGCAGCATTCACAATCGAAGAATGCCTCACGAAAATTTTCGACGTGAAAGACGACCCCAAGATTGTGTCCGCTATCGACGCATTAGATCGGGCTGTAGAGAAGCTCAAACTCAACACCGGGCGGATGTCTCGACAGACATGAAGAAGATTGAAGACATCGCGGACATATTTGAGCTGCAGACTTGGGCGGGCGAAAGGCCAACTTCCGTAAGTTCCATCAAGGAGGAGCTAGACGCGGTGTTGGACGACTCCTCCGAGCAGGACACGGAAGTACTCGCACAGAATGTCATCGACGAATTTGTAGCCAGGCAACGACTGCTAGGTGAGGCCTATCCGTTCGCATGTGACGGTAACAAGCTGGATGTCAACCATCAGGCACCGCAAAATACAACTTACCTATTTTGCCTTGCCCTCAGTCATTTGCCCGCTTCGGAGATCGAAAACGAGCAGAGGGCGCAGCAGTTCGAAACCATTGTGAGGGATGCGGCCACAAAGTTTTTCGGCGGGGTGGGCCTGAGAATTGGAGCACCTTGGCGTACGGATGAAGTTCCGACCTATGGGGATCTTCTCGATAAGGTGATCGGCTTGATACCGAACCTTGGCGAAAAATTGAGAGACGCCGCTCCCGGCGGCGGCGACGCTGGATGGGACGTACTCGTGGTCAAGTCGTTTAAAGACGACCTTTACCCCCGATTCATTGCATTGGGCAACTGCGCGACGGGAAGGCATGACTGGAAGCGTAAAGGCATGGAGGTACAGCCTACTCTTTGGTGGACATTTTTCCGCTATGATCATCGAAGCGTGCACATAACGTTCTTCGCGGTCCCATTTCCAATGGATGAGGATGCGCGCTTGAGAAAGCTGTCGTCCTCGAGCCTGACGTTCGACAGGTTCCGAATCTGTGAGTTTGCCCCGGACTCTGTTGCCGATGCAGCCACTTGGGTTACCGCCCAGCGCGCAAATGCGATGAACCTCGCGTTGGCTTAGTCCATAGATCGTCAAGGCCGCTCAGGACGGCCGCGAAAAGTGGTGGCGGCACTGCATTTCCAATCATTTGGAACCTGTCTCTCACCGTCCCGTTATCCCACTTAAATGTGTCCGGAAAACCTTGAATGGCGGCGCACTCGCGGTAAGCGAGACGCCTTGCTCTTCCCCTGGATTCGAATTCCCACTTGTCCGTATGAATTCTCCTTAGAGGCGGGCTCATTGGATGCAGAGGCACATGCCGCCAGTGCCCGACTATACAAGGGCTGGGTTCGTCCCAATCGTGTCGCCTGCGGCGAGACATGTAGTACCAATGAAAAGGCTCGTCGTTGAACTCTCCCGTTGGCCATTCAGGAAGCGAACCAAGGACTGCTTTTTGGGTGACGAATGGAAGCAACGGATTTGATTCGCCGCGGGTCGGAGCCGGAAAGTTGTACTCGAAATCCGAGCTGGACTTTACACCGACTAAGAACACGCGCCGCCTGTTTTGGGGGACGCCGTGGTCCCTGGCATTCATGACAGCCCATTTGACTTGATACCCCGCCAACCGATAGCGGCGAAGTTGATTGTCGAGCAGTGCACGGCTTTCCCCGTAAGCCATTCCATTCACATTTTCAACGATGAATGCAAGCGGCTTGATGCTTCGCAATGCTCGGTCGAATTGCCGATAGAGAAAATTGACCGGCGCTCCCCAGTCACGCTTTCCACCTTGAGTGTAGCCCTGGCACGGATAGCAGCCAACGAGAAGTTCGGCTGCGGGGAATTTATCGTACTTGGCAACGTCGCCACATTCGATCTTCCCTGAACCCAAGTTCGACTCATATGTTTGACAAGCCGGCTCCCAGACGTCGTTGGCCCATACGACATCGTAGCCCCTCCCGATCAAGGCAAGGTCCGACCCCCCGCAGCCGCTGAAAAGCGAAATGGCACGAACACCTACTGTCTTGGAATCTCCCACCATGGCTCTCAGTCACTCAAAATGAGGTTAACCCAATTTTGTACTTGAGGATAGCGTCATGTGTGCCGGGGTTACACCGGGCGACAACGCCCCTCGCGCGACGCCCCACGAGATGGATAGTGTGAGGTTCGGCGTAGGGGGCCGCAGCTGTCGTTTTCGACTTCACACCATCCTCCGCGTTGTCATTTGTGCTCTTCCACAGCTTCGTTCAGGCGCCTCTTGGCGAATCCCTCTGCACTTGGCCAATCTGGCGAAACATACAGATCCTCTGTCAAGCCCGCCTTCGATTCGCTGACAACAAAGAATGAGTAAAGGCTAGGGTCTTGCCGTACATCCTCGCGCGCTGAGTCGCACAGTGTCTCCCAAAGGAAATCTTCGTAGTCGCTTCCACCAGATTCCGGGATGTCCGCCTTCTCATAGTTCTCTTCGATCTTAAGAGCCTCAGCGAGTGCCTTCTCGGCTTCGCCGCTCATAAGACCAAATACCTCGTGGGCGTAGGACCGATCATAAGTTTTCAAAACTTCGATCGCTACACCATTTACGTTTTCGCGGAGAAATGATTCCTGTCTTGGCATTTCTGACTCCCTTTCACCATAATCCTTTTTGACAATAAAAGTCTCATGCAGTGCCGTCAATCTGAGGTCCAAGCGCCTGCCAAGGTGGCAAGCGAGAGCCTATTCACCGCGCTTCGCTTGAGCTTTTCATCCGGATCGAGATACTGCCTAGTGGTATCGAGATCGCTGTGCCCCATAAGCTTTTGCACCGTCACGATATCGCACCCGCTTTCGAGGAGACGTGTCGCATACGTGTGACGGAATTTGTGGAGCGTGGCATCCATGACCTTAGCATCCAGAGCAAGCTGCTTGAGTCGTCGCAACAAATGCGTCTGTCGATTACCCGTCTTCGTCGAGAAGACCCACGCACCTCGATGCGTAAGCCCCGCAATGAGTTCGGCAAGCTCCTGCGGGATGGGAATGATCCGTTCCTCATAATCCTTCGGTGAGAACCCCAACTTTCCTTCACCGCTCACGCGCAGCGTAGCATTCGCAGGGTCGCGCAGATCGACATCCGCCCACGTGAGAAAGCAGAGCTCCTCCTCCCGGAATCCCGTGAGCAGGAACGTGGCAAAGGTCGTTTTCTCGAACGCATTGCAGAGAGCGAAGAGCCGGTTCAATTCATCCTGCTGGTAGGTTGGGGGTCGGCGCTTGGCCTTGAGACGGGGGTCCTTGAGCGGCTTGAACTTGGCGCAAGGGTTCGCAATCAGCAGGTTCCGTTCGCCGATAAGGAAGTAGAAGAAGGTGCGGAGCACGGTAATCTCGTAATTGATTGTGCGCGGCGCGATGCGCCGGTCCGGGTGCTGATCGCTTGATTCGGCAGTGCGGATAGCCTTGTAATCGTCGATGTCGGGGCGCGTGAAGGCCTCAACGAACAGCTTGCGCCCGAGAATGCGCTTCACGTGATCGAGCGCGTTCGAGTAGCGCCGCACGGTGCGCGGCTTGTCCGGCGAGTGCACCCGCACGTGGTTCAGGAAAAGTGTTACGGCGTCCGCGAGGAGCGTCTGCTGCGCCTCTTCCTGTTTGGGCGCTTCGCGAGTGCCATTGCCGAGCACGAACGCCCCGATCAGCTCGTTGCGCTTCCGCCGCTGCGCTTCCATTGCTTCGCTCGGGGTGATCCCCGCCGATTCGCGCTTGCGCTGCTTTCCTTCCCACCATTCCACGAAATAGCGGCCGGGCCGCTTGTCCCACACATACCGCGTCCCTGCATGGCGCAGCGAAATAAAACGCCACTGTCCATCCTCATCGTGGACCTTCTTGATGATCCGAACGGATTTCTTTATCGGCATATACGTCTCCTTGGTGTCTAGTTTCAAGGCATTCATAGACACCAAGAGCGTACCACGGATTTTAAATGATTGAATAAAAAAGAGTTATAAATTTATGGCGGAGAGAGGGGGATTCGAACCCCCGGTACAGCTTTTGACCGTACAACGGTTTAGCAAACCGCCGCCTTCAGCC
>PMWR01000274.1 GCA_003166055.1 Acidobacteriaceae bacterium | reverse complement strand
AATAGCCGCCGCCCTCAATGAGTGAACCGGCGATTTACCGTCATTCCAGAAGCCCTCCAGTCGGCATCAGCGCTTCACAGGATCTATCCCAGCATCATCATGTGAGGCATTCAAACAAATGACACGTGTGCATGTTCTCACGCGTCAAAGAGAAATTTCCAGGAAGGATCCAGGTAGACCCAGCGCGGCGCATAAGACCAGCTTGTAGGTACTGCTGGAATGTAAAGCAGCGTATGACCTTCCTTACACATCAATTCTGTGCCGTTCCAGGCAAGAAAAGTCCGCGAGGCGATGCCGACCCGTGCCGGATGTGTCACGCGACGCAAGCAGACCGGGCAGCGCTTACGCTGATCGTCCACTACCCACCAAAAGCCCAGAAGAGCAAGGACAAGTGTGAGGAGAAATTGCATAAAGGGCGCTCCAGGGTTGTAACCCTTCGAATTTGCGTAAACCAGGTCGATCGGAAGGATAAAAAGGATACCAAGAAGCAGCGCAAATTTGGCGACGAAGAACAACCCCGGAACAGCCAACCGCGTGCACGGCAGCTTAACAGCTGCAGAGGCTTTGTCTGAAAGCGCAAGAGAGGTTAACGCCGGCAAGACAAGCAGCGCCAATAGTACCGAAATGCAGTAGGCGCCCCAAGGGCCGATTGCGCGGTCAACGAACGAAGCGGCTAACAGATCTCGGTTGTCGCTTTTGGCGTCGAATGCGGGGATAACCACGCGATTGTTCCGCATCAACCCCCAGCCGGCAAACGTGAGGAGTGCCACGGCATGGCCGGGAGCCCCGGCCTCCAATTGACCTTTGGGTTCGATCAGCCAGGCTTCGGCAGTGTCCGGCAGTCGCCAACAATCGTCGGGAAGCACCGCCGCGACACGTACAAGTCTGGAACCAACTTTGATCTTGTGGCCGAGGATGCTTGAATCGGCGGCAAAATTCCGCCGCCAGAGTGCATCGGAGAGTACGAGTTGAGGATCGGCAGAAGGCTTTGCGCTGCCGATCTCCATGGGCAGGCCGAGGAGCGCAAACAAATTGGCGCTGCCACGGCCAACGGTGAGAGCTGTCTTTTGGCCCCCATCATCCCAAATGAGCCGTTCCATGCGATAGAAAGAAATGTCGCTGAAGAATTCTTGCTTCGCGCCAGCCCATCTGCGGTATTCCTCGACAGAAACCGAAGCCTCATCGTTGCCGCCAGCCCGCGCCACGCTGATCAGTACCAGTTCGTCGCGTACGGTGTACCGCGCTGGGTGAAGTTTGGCGATAACGGCGGGCGAACGAAGCGCGATTGCCCATCCGCACGCCAGAACCAGCGCCAGAATCAAAAGGCAAAACACAGCAGAACGATGTACGGGCGAACTGCCAGGATGGGCGGCGCGGGCAATGCGGCGCACTTCGATCGCATCCGGCAGCGCGCCTGCGCAGAAGCGCGCAGCCTCGAATTCGGCTTTCCAGCCGGTTGAATAATCGGCGCATCGGCGCACTTGCCAGAGTTCGGCATCCCATTCGGCGCGCCACTCGCAGCGGCCGGAGGCGGGAACCAGCGCGGAAAATGCATCGAGCATACAGCGCTGAACCGCAATGGCGAGAAGAATTCCGGCTGGTCTCATACGCGTCTGGCCTCTTCTACCGGTAACAGGCGTTCAAGCAGCGGATAGCGCAGGCGCGCGGCCTCAAGCGCGGAGGCGCCTGCCGCGGTGAGCCGGTAATACTTGCGTGGCGGGCGAAGCTCGGCATCGGCGATCGACTGCTTTTCCCACTGGGAACGGATCAGCGCATCGCGCTCCAGCCGGCGCAACGCTGGGTAAACGGTGCCGCTGGGCAAGCCGAGTGTCTCCATGACGCTGAATCCGTAAAATAAGCCGGCGTCGATGGCCTGCAAGATCATGGCGGCGGTGTGAGAAAGCTTGATCTCCTGAGCCATGGCTCATCTTACCTATGTAGAAAGCTACTTGACAACCTCTGTATCGAATGCTACATAGGGTAGTGGGAGATCGTCATGCTCGAATTACGGAACGTTTCGAAACACTTCTGCAAGATTTTCGCTGTGGATGACGTCAGCTTTACCGCGCGGCCAGGCGAAGTGACCGGCTATCTAGGGCCGAACGGCTCGGGAAAGTCCACGACGCTGAAGATGATCACGGGACTGATCGAGATGACCTCGGGCCAGATTCTCTTCGACGGAAAATCCATTCATGACGACCTTATCGCCTACAAGCGCCGCATGGGTTATGTTCCAGAAGAGCCTTATCTCTACACCCACCTTTCCGGCGTGGAATACCTTGTTATGATCTCGCAGCTTCGGGATTTGCCCACGCGTCAATCTTCCGAACGTATCGACGGACTTTTACGCCTGCTCTCGCTCTATGATGACCGCCACGCCTCGATCTCCGGCTATTCGAAGGGAATGCGCCAAAAGCTGCTCATCTCCGCGGCTCTCCTGCATAATCCCGATCTCATCCTCCTGGATGAGCCGTTTTCAGGCTTGGACGTAGGCTCTGCACTGATATTACGCAGCCTGATTAAGGAGCTTGCTGCGCGAGGTAAGGTTGTGCTCTTCAGCTCACACGAGCTTGATACCGTGGAACGGATCAGCGACCGCGTGGTGATACTTCACCGCGCCAAAGTGGTCGCCGACGATTCCATTGAACGCTTGCGCTCAATGATGGATTTGCCCACGCTCGAAGAGATCTTCTCTCAACTCGTCGTCGAGCAGGACTTCGCCGCCACGGCCCGGCAGATCGCGGAGCTCGTTCATGGGTAAGATCATCCTCCTGTTGCCACTCCAATTCCGCGTGCTGTATCGGCAGTTTTTGCTTCGCGTGATCGATCTGGAAGCACTCTCGATCGAGGCCGACATCCCAGGGTTTATAGGACAGTTTGCCGGCGTCCTCATCTTCATCAGTGCGATCAGCGCCCTCAAAGCTCTCTCTTTAGCCGACGCACCACCGGAGATACTCCGTGGAATCTGCTGGACCGCCGAACAACAGCACATCTCCGGCATCATGCTGGTGGTTGGCCTCTTCGCCGTTGTGAGTTGGGACGCAACCTTCCCCGACAAGCGGGACGCGTTGGTGCTTTCGCCACTGCCGATCACGTCGCATGTCATCCTGTTGGCCAAACTCGCCGCTTCCTCCACCATCATCGGCGTCGCCATTCTCTCGTTGAACTTCGCCGCCGGTTTCATGTGGCCCCTCCTCGTTGCGAAAGCCGGTGCCAGCGATCCTCTCCGCGCCATGGCCGCGTACTGGCTTACCATGATGGCGGCCAGTGCCTTTCTCTATGGCACGGTGCTAACCGTGCAAGGTATTACTGCACTTTTGTTGCCGCGCGGACTCTTCCTACGCCTTTCCGCGCTTCTTCAGCTTGCGGCTTTTGGGCTTTTCCTCGGCGTCTACTTTCTCCAGCCCACCATCGACAATCAAGCCGCGATGACCACCGCCAGCAATCACCACCTACTCGTCTTTCTGCCGTCCTTCTGGTTCTTTGCGCTTTTCAACCAACTCAATGGTTCGTTGCCAGCTTCTCTCGGTTCATTGGCAACTGAGGCTTGGATAGGATTGACGTTGGCCGTCACAGGTGCGGGTGCTTCACTGCTATTTTGCTATCTGCGCACGATGCGCAAGACCATCGAAGAGCCGGACCTGGTGCCGGGAGCGCGCGGGCTGCATTGGACGCCGCGCCTCGGCTCTGCGCTGCAAACTGCGGTGTTATTCTTCACTATTCGCTCGCTCGTCCGCAGCAAGCAGCACCGTGTCATCTTTGCCTTTTTTCTCGCCGGAGTCCTCGGCACTGCTCTATTTTCAGTGAAAGATGCTTGGTGGGCAGGTCGTCGCATGCCACTTTCCATCGATTTTTTGGCTTCGTCTTACCTCATGATGGTTCTGGCAGTTGTAGGTTTGCGAAGCGTCTTTGCCCTTCCCATTACGCTTCATGCTAACTGGGTTCTGCGCACGACTCAACTGCGCTCAACCCGGCAATACGTTGCCGCCACTCGCTACACGCTACTCCTGCTGGCGGCGCTTCCGGCGTGGCTTCTTACTGTGATGTTGTCCTATTCTATTTACCCCTGGCGCGAAGGTGTGGCGCATCTGGCAGTCGTCGCCCTTTGGGGCTTAGTTCTAACCGAGTTAAGCCTGCTTGGTTTTTACAAGTTGCCTTTCACCTGTTCGGTTTTGCCAGGAAAAACCAACATTCAATTCCTCTTCTGGGGGTTTTTCGTTTTCGGGGTCATCTTCGCATATATGTTCGCCGATTTCGAGATTCATACGCTCCATGATCCGGCGCGCTTCAGATTACTGCTTGCTGTTCTCGTTGCTATTTCAGTTTGTCTATGGAGTCTAAATTGGCATAGAGCCAGGTCGGCAGTCCTCTACTTCGAAGAACTTCCACAGGAGACAATCACGACCTTGGGGATAGCCTCTCTCTCCTGAGGCAAGCGAAGCGCCAGCAAACAGCAAGTGCACGATAGGGCCGATCTCGACTTCTCGACCCGAAGGGGCTCACAACTCGACGACAATCCAATAGTCCAATGGCCTGTCGCACAGTATTCAGACATTCGGATGTCATCTGTTGGTAACAGCCCTTACCACTCGGCGACTTCGTTCGCAGCCAGATTGCCGCTCCGGGGGGTCAAG
>PMWR01000508.1 GCA_003166055.1 Acidobacteriaceae bacterium | reverse complement strand
CCGTTGTGGTCCACCACCAGCGCGCAGTGAAACCACGCCGGATCATCAAATCCCAGCGCGCGGTTGAGCAGCATCTGGCGCGCGGTCGACTTCAGCAGGTCCGCCCCGCGCACCACTTCCGTAATGCCCATCGCCGCATCGTCGGCCACGCACGCCAGTTGGTAGCTGGGCACTCCGTCGCGACGCCACACCACAAAGTCGCCGAAGTCGCGCCCAGCCATAAACCGCTGCCGCCCAAGATTGCGATCCTCAAACTCAACTACCTCGCCGTCGGGAACCCGAAAGCGCCAGTTAATTCCTTCTCCCAATGCGTCCGCCATTGACCCGCCGCCCTGCAAAGGCCTGCATGTTCCCGGATAAATCGGCTCGTCGTCTGCCGGATCAAGCAGGGAATTCCCCACCGCACCCGGCAACGCGCTTTCATGCGGCGCGGCCAGTGCATTTTCCAGGTCTTTCCGCGAACACCGGCAGGGGTAAAGATACCCGTTCCGCACCAGCCTGCGCCACGCGTCCAGATAGACGTCAAGCCGGCGGCTCTGCAGATAAGGCGCGAACGGACCGCCCTTGTCCGGGCCCTCTTGCCAGCGAATCCCCAGCCAGCGCAGGTCTTCGATGGCGGCGTCGGCATACGACGCGCGGCAGCGGTCCGGGTCCAGATCTTCCATCCGCATCACCAGCGTGCCGCCGGCCTCGCGCGCCCTCTGGAAAGCGGTCCAGAAGGTGCGCGCGTGGCCCACGTGCAGATAGCCGGTAGGCGACGGCGCCAGCCGTCCGCGATAACCCGAAATGGTCGATGAAAGGATGCCGGCCATGCTGCAACTAAGTGTAGCCAGCCACAACGGCGCGGTATAGCCGGAGTTTCACTCCGTTCATTGAGCGGGACCAAACTCCTAATCCGACTCGTCCTTATCCCGATCCTTGCCGGCATCATCGTCGCCGCTCTGATGGTGATGGCGATATTGCCCGATGTCGTCGTCGATGTGCTTCGGATCGACGGACACCTGCACCACGTCCATCTCGTTGCCGTCCTTGTCCACCACAAACAACCCCATCCGGTCGCCCTCGGGATGAATGAAGATGAGCGTCTGGTCGGCGCCATGCCTGCTTGTGTCGCGAATTATCCGCTCCCAGCCCGAGCCGAGCTTCTCCTCGACCATGCGATTCAGTTCGTCCCCATCAATCTTTTCCTGGAACGACTCGATCTCCGCCACGTGCAGGTTGCTTACGCCGCCGTGCGTCGACTTGCGCGCAATCAGGCTGACCACGCCGAGAAAGGGAATGCGTGTGGCCCGCACGTGATACCGGCTCTCGATCGAGTGCACCACGCCGTCAAATCCGCCTTCGCCGCCGCCCGCCAGCACCGCTACCGGAACCAGCAGCGCCACAAATCCGATGGGAATCAACCAGAACCGTCTCATTCGTTCTCTCCCGTCTTTTCCTTTGCTTTTTCCTTTGCCTTTTCTTTTGCTTTTTCCTTGTCCTTCTCGTGTTCAACCTTCGTTACGTCATCCAATGCGCTCAGCCCGCTGAGGCCTCTCAATTTCCCCAGGTCTTCCATCTTGATCGGCCCAAGAATCAGCACGATCGTCAACTCCTTCGGCTCGGCTGTCAGAATGAACATCCCGTGCGATTCGCCATTCACCAGCTTCACCATCACGTCGGTGGTTTCACCGCTCTTGCGCTCGCGTTCGCGCACAATCGGCGTCCACTCGCTGGTCTCGAAGTAGCTGCGCAGCTTCTCGATCTCGTCCATCGAGTACTCGCCTTCCTTGTCGAACTCGTACTCGCGCACGTAGATTCCGTCGAGCCCGTCAATCAGCTTGCGCGTGGCGGCTTCATCTTCGTTCTTGCCGCTCATCACTTTGGAAGCAAACGACAGCATCGTCTTGCCCAACGTGACCTCTGTAACATTCGAAGCGCGCGCCGCCAGCTCCTTCTCAACCGCGGGCGGCAGCGGCAACGGCGACGTTTGTGCCACCCCGGTTGAAGCGAGCCCGGCGGAGGCCAGCCCCACAGTTGCCAATACGAAAACAAGAATGCGGTTCTTCATCATTTCTCCTTATTGATCCTGTCCGTCGCGGCGGTGGGCCGCAAGCTGCATATTCATCTGGTTCAACGCGTGACTGGTAATGCGCAACGCGGTCAGCACCTGTTGCCGGGCCGCTTCGCCCCTGGCGCGTTCCTCCAGGCGATCCTCATGGGTGCGCCACGCCACGCCCCCAGCCAGCACCGCCGCAAGCAGGATCGCCGCCGCCAGCCGCTCCCAAATCATGGTGTACGTGTGCAGCCGTTCCGTGTGGCGCCGGCTTCTCTTCTCCATTAGCCTGCGCTTCAGCCCCGGAGGCGCCGGCCTCCGTTCCAATGCCTGGCGCAACTCCTGTTCGAATTCGTTCCCAGGCTCAAACTCCATTCACCTGCTCCTTGTCCCTCACAAATTCCTTCAAATGCGTTTGTGCCTTGGCCCGCAGCAGCTTCAATCCCCGCTGCAGGTGGCTTTTCACGGTAGCCAGCGGCGCATCGAGCGTGGCCGCAATCTCTTCCGGCGTCAGGTCCTCCTGGTAGCGGAGAACCAGCGCCGCGCGTTGCGGCTCAGGCAGCGTGGCCAGCAGTTGTTCCAACCGCGCACCCAGCTGAGACCCCAACCGCGATCTGGGATCCTCCGTCGGCGCGCCATGATTCTCGTCAATCTCCACCCACAGATCCACGCCGCGCACCTTTCGCCGCCGCAGGGCGTCTGTTGAACGATTCATAGCAACCCGCCGCAGCCAGAAGCAGGCATGATCTCCGGATTCCATCCTGCCCAGGTTCCTGTCCAGTTCCAGAAACACATCCTGAGCAATCTCCTCGGCCAGACCGCGATCTCCGGTCATGCGCCATGCCAGCGAAAACACCATCGACTGGTGTGCGTCCACGAGTTGTTCGAAATCCGCTTGCCAGTCGTGGGCCATAAGTTTCGCTGCTACTCTCATATCCGCAATCAAACGCAGTTGGGGATGCAGAGAATACGCTTTGGGGCGGGAAAAGTTCGAAGAAGCATTTGGGAGCGGGGTTGCGACTTGTTGCCGTGGTCTCCCAGGTCAGAAGCGAGACATGGGAGCACCCGCTCATTTTTGGTCGGATGGTAGCCGCAAGATGAGGGCAGCCACCATGTTCGAAAGCTGGACTGCTGTTTCCGGCTTGGGAGAGTCATCGGTCCATGTCATGCCAGGCATAATTCAAACTGCACACCGCATATCGCGAGATTCGGGATACAATTGAGCAACTCTGAGCTATCTATTCTAGGTTACGGGGTGTCGGATGAGAGCTTTTATCGGTTGGCTAGTGCTCTCACTGCTCTGCCTTTGCCTCTCATTCCTCCTCTTTTATGCTATCGCCCACCCGCAATTGTCCCTCGCGCACTACGCATGGGAATTCCGCGCGCTCGAAATTCTGTTTGGCTCCGCGACCGCCATCACCGGATTCGCAGCGTTTTACCGCTGGCCTGCCAGAAGACGCAGGAGTCTGCCAACAGCGATCATTGAGCCGTTCAGGTGTGTCAATGCGCCAGCTACCCTCGATGGGAATGCGATCTCCATCCTTCTGCATGGGATGATGGAACAGGAAGGGGTCAAGAACCCCGCCCTGGAGGTGCTGTCGAGTTCTCCGGAACCTTCGTTTGAATTCAAATTGGGACAAGGGGGTTTGTCCGTTTCGCTGAGTGCGCTGAAAAGCGCGTGGAACGCGATACGGGCGCGCGAAGTGATTCGGGTGCGCGGGATTATCTTCGATACCGCGAAGCCGGTATCCATCGTCGTGAGCATCAAAGGAGTTCGCAGCCGATACCCTGTAGCTGACAATTCTCCCGATATGGAGGTGGCCCTGTTCGGTATCGCAAGAGTGCTTCTGCAACATCTGGCTCCTACTCTTCTTGCCCGCAGATACTATCTCGAAGGCAATTACCCGAAGGCCATTCAGGTCTATCACAGGTATCTGGCTCAGGTAAGAAACCTGCGGGAGATCGAACTGGATCTTTCGCGCGTGGAGCTTGAAAGTTTCCGTACCAACAGAGCACTGACACGCTTGAAGCATATTCACAAGAAGGGGGTTCCCCGCACTGCGCGGGTAGAACTGTCGCGGCTGATGGCGGACGCGCATTTCAGGATGGGCGATTACGAGGAATGTAAGAAGCTCTCTGAAAAGATGCTCAAGGAGGTGCGGCAGGCCAGCGCACCCTCCTGGCGCGACAGGCTGCTAACTCGAGGGAGAGCCGTTGCACTGGTGACGCAGGAGGCTGCCTTTTGCCAGCTCTTGGCTTCCGTATACACCTGCCAAGATAAATTCGGTGAGGCGGCAGAGCAATGGGGAGCGTTCACACGAGCCATCGTAAAAGAGCTTGAACGTCAGTTCCACTCCTCTCTGGAAGACTGGTCCCACGTGGAAGACGAGATAAGCGCGGGGGCGGAAACGAGCGAGTTGTTCCCGCTTGTCTACAACCTGTGCTGGGCCTGGCTGAACAGGGCGCTTTGCTTCGAAAGGCTGGGCGCCTCAGGGCGAGACGCAGCAGTTCAAGGATTCGAGAGCGCTCGCAACGCCCTGAGACCTCTGAATGTTGTTGATTCGGTAAGCGCTCTCAGGCTGGCAACCCGGTGCTATCTCGCGTATGCGCGCCATTGGGAGCGGCAGGAGAACAAGGCAAATATGACTACGTGTCTGGAAACTGCGCTCAAGCTTGGTGACGAGGCAAGCAGAAAAATGAGCGCAGACGCCCCGAATCGTCCCGACGATATTAGCGTAACCATCAACCTTGCATGGATCCACCTCCGCAGATTCGACAGTCTGCATCGCATGATACAGAGCGGTATCCGGCCCTCCGGATCGGACCCGGAAGAGTTGAAGGATGAGGCTCTAAGAGAATGCGGCAAAAGCCTGACGCTGCTGTCCGGGTATCACGACAAGTCCTATCAGGCGGAGGCGGGCTATGGCTGGGCAGGTCTCTGGGCTGTTCAGTCCGATGCCCCGCAAGCGGCGAAGTTTCTCGGGGATGCGATCAGGAATACAAGCATCAATAACTTTTCCCACATCACGAATTTCGCGAGGATGGATGAGACCTTCGACTTGATTCGAGAGACCCCGGAGTTTCAGAGGGCAATTGCTCGTCCTCCTATAGCGCCCGCTGCGTAGCGCGACCTGCGTGTCTTATCGCGCCGGCGTTGCTTTTGATAAGTCTCTGGCATTTGGTTGTTAGCAAAAATACGCGCATCGGGGTGAAAGGCGCAAGCCGCGCGATAAGTTCGTGCCTGGGATTTTCGACAGCGAGCAGGAGCGAGCGATCAAAACAAATCCGGAATGCTATGAAACGCAATNNTCGGCGCGGCCTTGAACGCGGTCGGGATCGTCGCCTGGATGTACATACGAATTTGCGATTTGTACATATGCGCGCTAGACTGAAACAGAAGAGAGATGAATTATGCCCATTCGAACTCGTCGCGCTGTTCCCAAGAACTTCCGGCTTGATCCTTCCCAAATCAATCGTGCCAGGAAGGCTCTCGCTGCCACAACAGAGACTGAAACCATCGTGCGCGCTCTTGATTTCGTAATCGCCGAAGCCGCCCGAAACCGCGCAACGGCCAAAGCAAATCAGACGTTCCTCAAGAGTGGGATCAGCATCCGTGATGCGTTCGGCAGCCTGGGCGAGTAGAAGATGCCCATCCTCTTCGACTCCTCCGTTTACATCACGGCACTCCGGGCCAGGAACAATTCCGCCATTGTCCTTGAAAGATGGATCAAGGAATCTCCTCTATGGTTGAGCGCGGTTGTGCTGGAGGAACTTTATGCGGGTTCCAGTTCCGCCGACCGGAGAATCGTTGAGAAACTCGAGCGCGACTTCGAGAAAGCAAACCGATTATTGACTCCAAACCTCGGTGACTGGACCTTGGCCGGAAGAATCCTCGCCTCCGTCGCACAGCGTCATGGATACGAAAAAATAGGAAAAGCACGTCTCACCAACGACGCGCTCATCGCCACCAGCGCATCTCGCTACGGCATAACCGTCATTACGACGAACCCCCGCGACTTTGCGCTGCTGGCGGAGTTCTGCCCCATTCAATGGCAAACGCGGACCCTGTAGCCCGACAGGCTTCCCCGCCTCAAAACAGCTCCGGAATGCTATGAAACGCNNAGCGTCTGATTGTCCTGGCACTCGCTCAGCTTCAGCTCGGCCTTCCACCCTTTCTTCGGCACGCCAAATCCCACCGCCGGCGTCCCTTTCGACTCCGGAACTCCGAAGCCCAGAACCAGTCCGATGCTGCTGGCCCACAACCCGCCTGCCCGCAGCCGCATCGCCGCCTTGTGCAGCAATTTGTGCGCCACAGCCCATGCCTTTTCCGGCGTGCGCATCTCCGGCGCCAGCACGTGCTGGTGGCTGATCGACTTCAAATGCTCCGTCTCCGACATATCGAAGTCTTCGCCCTGCAGCCAGTGCCACAGCCGCTCGCCCCACACCGATCCCCAAAGCTGCCCCGCCTTTTCGCAGTCGAGCTTGAGCAAATCCTCCATGCTCCTGATCCCCTGCTCGTTCAGCCGAATCTCTGTTCGCGGCCCGATCCCAGGCAGATCGCGCAGCGTGAGCTGCCGCAGCGCTTCAGGCAAAATGTCCAGCGGCAGCGCCACCAGCCCATCCGGCTTTTCCATGTCACTGGCCACCTTGGCCAGGTACCGATTCGTCGCCAACCCCACCGAACTGCGCAGCATCGATCCCACGCTCTCGCGGATCCGCGCCTTCACCCGCCGGCCCAACTCCATCGCCGCCAGCAGGCTTCGTTCGCGTCCCATCAGCCGGCAGGCCATCTCGTCGATCGAGAGCACCGCCGTCACCGGCAGGCACGATTCCACGGCCTCCACAATGCGGCGGTGGTAGTCGACATAAATCTCGTGCCGCGCCTCCACCAGCACCAGGTCGGCGCACATCCGCTTCGCCTCGCCCACTTGGGTCCCCGTCTTGATCCCGAAGGCCTTGGCCTCGTAACTGGCGGCAATGCAAACAGTGGTATCGGCCATCATGGGGACGACGCCTACCGGCCTTCCGCGCAGCTCCGGCCTGACCTCCTGCTCCACCGAAGCAAAGTAGGAGTTCAAATCGACAAAAAGCCAATTGAGTCCCGATTCGGGAGCCGGATGCGGCCGAGCGGAGCGCTCTGTATCGTTTGGCACAGATTCTCCTCCCCAATCCGGAGTAGGTTCGCCCTCAAGACCCTGATCCATCAACGGGCCGGGCAACGGATTGGAGGCAGCCGCCATCTCGCAATTATTTTCGCCTTTTATTCTCTGCGCGGCAAGTGAAAAACGAATGGATGACCGGCTACAGCGAAATCAGAGTCCCCGTATCCTGAAGCCACATCGCTCAAGTCGATGCGACCAGCAGGGAGCAGCGACCCTGCACAAAACTCAACCGGGCACATTAACTCTGGTTTCGCTCTCAACCTGCGAATGCTAAACTGGTCGCGCAGGGGTTCCGGCTCTCCGAGACCCGAAAAATGCGTCTATCGCTTTGGGCGTGTGCGGACGGTTTGCAGTGAATTGAGGGATTTCCCTGACTATGCATAATCTGGTTCATTGGTTCGAGATGAACGGCAGTGTGCTCGCAGTCCTGGTGACGGTGGGTGTTGCCGTACTCCTCGTCTGCTGCCTGGGATGCTCCAACTGCCCGGCCCGCGAGAAGGACGACCTCTTCCGCCGCCGTGAGCTCTAAACGTTCGCCTTACCTCGAATCGCCCTTCACCGCCGCCTTCAGATACGTCTCAAACTCCGCCAAGATCCGATTGAACAGGTGCGTCCGCACATCCGGTCCCGCAATCGAGTGCGTCTTCCTTGGATAGAGCTGCAGATCGTACGGAATCCCCGCTTCAATCAGCTTCTGAATAAACTGAATTGAATTCTCCAGGTGCACATTGTCATCGCCCGTTCCCTGCGCCAGCAGCAGATGCCCCTTCAAATTCGCCGCCGAGTTCACCACTGAAAAGTTCTTGTACCCATCGGGAAAATCCGCCGGCTCGCTCATGTAGCGCTCCGTATAGATGGAGTCGTAGTTGCGCCAGTCGGTCACCGGCGCCACCGCTACCCCCGCGCGGAAGCGATCTGAATGCGTCATCGCATACAACGTAAATGTCCCGCCCCAGCTCCATCCCCACCACCCCAGCCGCTTCGCATCCAGTTGCGGATACTTCTTGAGCACCGCGTCCACCACCGTCAGCTGATCTTCCAACTGCACCGGCCCGAAGTTGTGATACGCCGCCTGCGCGAAGGCGCGTCCGCGCTTGCCGGTCCCACGGTTGTCAGCGTGCAACACCGCAAATCCATGCTCCGCCAGCAGCTCGTCAAACAGCAGGCTGTCGCTCCACTTGTCGACCACCGTCATCGGCCCCGGTCCGCCATACGGATTCACAATCAGCGGCACACTCGCAGCGCTCGCAACCCCGGCCGGCAGCAGCAAGGTCGCATACAGCGTCTCGCCGTCGTGCGCCTTCACCTCAAGCTGCTGCGGCGTCTGCAACTGGTATTCGTTCAGCGACGGCCCGGTCCAGAACACATTGCACTTTCCCGCCGCCTGGCACAGTCGCAGCGTCGGGGGCTCCATGCGCGCCGATTTCCTGTCGACAAACGCAAATCCGCCCGGCGCAACGTTTCCCTCATGTGTACCCGGCCCCACGCTCAGCTGTTTGCGTTCGCCATCAAAACTCACCTGCCACAACTGTTGCCCCAGCGGGTTGCCCTCGTTCGACTCAAACTCGATCTTCCGCTGCGCAACATCGACGCCCAGTACGTTCCCCACCTCAAAGTCGCCCTCGGTCAGTTGCCGCTCCAGTTTCGCAGTGGCC
Organism: Acidobacteriaceae bacterium; assembly: GCA_003166055.1. Next base: position 2,007 of record PMWR01000508.1, on the reverse strand, counting down.
GCTGCGGGATTGCCCTGGTCGTAGCTGTAGAGATAGAGATGGTTGTGGCCATCCGCCCAATCGGTCAGAACAATCGCGCCCGAGTCCACCGCAACGTCGTAAGCCTCATCGATAAACTTGTCGTCGCTCAGTTGCAGCACCGCGTGCGCCTGTCCCGTCGTCGCGTCCGCAAAATAAATGTCCCTGTGCTTGTGATCGCGCGTGAGCGTCTCAACCCAAACCGTCTTTGGATTCACCCATCCGAAGCGCGGAATGTAATCCTGCCCCGCATGAATCGGCAGCCTGATCCACACCGTCTTGCCGCCCCGCGCGCCCACCACTCCCACGCGCACATCGGGGTTCGCGTCGCCCGGCTGCGGATAGTGCTGAAAGTCCACGGCCGCATGCGTCGGAATCCAATCCGTGATCGGATATTGCGGCACGTCGGTTTCATCCATGCGTAAGAAGGCCACGCTCTTCGAGTCGGGCGACCAGAAGTAATTACTTCTGACATCGAGCTCTTCCTCGTAAACCCAATCCACCTCGCCATTCATCGTCGTCGGGTTGGGCGCGGCGGCAACCGCAAGCGGAGGCAACTCGGATTCCCGCAGCCTCAACACGAAAAGTCCATGGTCGCGCACATACGAGATGAACTCGCCGTTGGGCGAAAACTTTGGATCGTCTCCCGAAGCCGTTCCAGTAAACCCAACCTGCAGCCCTGTGCCGTTGCGCAGATCGTAGAGCCACAGCCGTCCATCCGAGTCGAACAACAAGTGCAGCGAGTCCGGCGCCCACAGATAACTGGCCATCTTGTAGCGGTCGCGGTGATCGCGATCCTTCTCTGAATCGTTCGCACCTGACAGCGCAGCCAGCTTCACGCGGCTCACCAGCACACGGGGCTTCGCCGTCGCTGGATCCACGTCCATCAGTTCGCCGCCGTCGAGGTAGGTCAGATGCCCGCCGTCCGGGGACCAGCGAAGATCCTCCGGTGGGCTTCCGGCCGGCGAGCCATGAGCGTAGATCGCCTCAACCGTGAGCGCCTTCTGCGCATCCTGAGCGGCGAAAGGCAGCGTTGCAAGCGAAAGCGCGGCAAGTGCCGAAATCCTGAGAACAGATGCGCGTTTCAAAGAACACTCCTCTTGTGAGGACCGCCCAACCCGTAGGTGCCGGCTGCGCTCGCGAAGGCAGGGCTTCCACCGAGAAGTGTAAACCAATGTGAACCTGGGTTTGCAGACCGGGGTCTCAAGGTATAGGTTGGGGGTCATGCACTGGGCAACTCCTGAAGAACGACGCAATCTGGGCCAGGCGCGGCGCAAGCAGGTCGGCCGCCAGCAACACGACGCATTCAACCCCAAGGCTCGCAAGACATCGCCTCTCGATCTTCTCGCCCGCTCCATGCACGGCCGCGTTCCCGCGCTCATCAAGCTGAAGTATGAGTTGATGGCCGCGTCGCCCTTCGGCTACTTTCGTGGCGCCGTCCCGGTCATGGCTGCCGATCTGGCCCTGCTGCCGAATACCGGCATCGTCTCTCAGCTCTGCGGCGACGCGCACGTGCGCAACCTCGGCGCCTTTGCCGCGCCCGACGGCCGCCTCGTTTTTGACATCAACGACTTCGACGAAACCATCCGCGGTCCCTTCGAGTGGGATCTCAAGCGCATGGCATCTTCTGTAACGCTTGCCGGCCGCGGCGCCGGCCACAAAGACTCCGCGGCGCGAGCGGCAGTGGAGCACTTCATTGAGCACTATGCCGCGCAGATGCACGCCTTTGCCCGCATGGCCCTGATCGAGATAGGCCGCCACCAGGTGCACCGCATGGGCCAGGTCACGCCCATTCACGACGCTTTGCTAAAGGCCGAGCGAGCCATGCCCCAGCACACTCTCGATCAACTCACCGAGCCGGTTTCCACCAAGTCCGGAACCACGCGCCGCTTCAAAGAAATTAAGCCCATGCTCACTCGCGTCACTGCCGCGCAGGCCGCCGCCGTGCTGGCCTCACTCGGTCCATACCGCGAGATGCTCGAACCCCAG
>PMWR01000108.1 GCA_003166055.1 Acidobacteriaceae bacterium | reverse complement strand
AACCAAAGGTCAAGGATCTTGTCAGATTTACGCAACCAGAAACGTGATCTCGGCAGTTAGATTCCTCCTCATCTGGGCGAACTTCCATGAGGAAGGTTTGCGGCAAGAGCCCACATGGAGACCTCGAGGCTCCTCTGATTCAGGACGCGAGATATTGCCAATTCGCCGATGGGCACGCCGATCTGGATTTGTAACGGAATGTCGGCTTGCGGCAAGCGGTTGGTCGTGCCCCCGCGACCCTTCCGCGAGCGACTGACCCACCAGGGGCGAACAGCCGCTCCCCGTGTTCCACCTCCAAATTTCCCTCTGAGTTTTGCCGATTAATTCGCGGGTTTGTAGATAATAGTCAATAGAGACCCAGCAACCGAATGTCCGGCGCCTCTCGGGAAGTCGAAAACCTCCAGAAAGCCGCCGCAACTCCTTTGTTATCCTACGCATGCAATTAACTTCTTTGTTATGTCATACTTGAGACGTAACCACATGAAAACAAAGCACTTATTTTTGAGTGTGTGGGGGGGGTAGCAGTTCAGGTCATTCTCCCACCCCGCAATCCGGGCAACGAATGTCAGAACCAGGCGCTCAATCTGAGAGCTAACCACTAGCCACTAACCACTAATCACTGGCTCTTGTAACTCCTTTGTTTTCATGCGTATGAAAATAACTCTTTTGTTATGTCATACATAACCCCAACCGCCCAGCATTGTCTCTTGTAACTCTTTTGTTATCTTGCGCATACAAGTAACTCCTTTGTTATGTCATAGATGCAGTGTAACCACATGAAAACAATGAACTTATTTTTATGAAGGGGGGGTAGGGCACCCCCGGGCAGCCATCGAAAAGCCGCCAGCCGGACACTAGCCACTAATCACTAACCGCTAACCACTGCCCTTCCGAATCCCGATCACGCTCAACATCCGTCCAGCNNTAGACCTCGCAGAACAGTTCCCTGCCATACGAGAACTGCGACTCGAAGCTCGACAGCACCTCTTCGCCGACAGCGTAGCAGCATGCCCCGATCCCCGGACCGATAGCGGCAATCAGATCCTCAGGCCGTGATCCGAACTCCATCCTCATCCGCCCCACTCCAGTCTCCACAATCCTCTTCACCGTCCCCCGCCACCCCGCATGAAAAGCCGCCACCGCCCGTTTTTTCTTGTCAGCCACCAGAACTGGAATGCAATCAGCAGTTTGCACGCCCAACAGCAAGCCAGGCTGATCGGTCATCAGGCCATCGCCTTTGCAAGGCCGCTCGCGGGCTGCGTCGGTGCTTCCGGAAACAACCAGAACGCTGGAATGAATCTGCCTAATCGTGACCAAAGGCGTAACTGGGTTACCACTAACCGCCTCAGCCAGCAGCCTCCGATTCTGAGCCACGATCTCCCGTTCATCGGAAGCGGTAAACCCAAGATTCAGCTCTCCCTTCGCGTCCTCAGCGCAGTAGGCGCGGCTCAGCCCGCCTTTGCGGGTGCTGAAACCGTGCCACAGCCAGCGAAGCTTCTCCCAGGCGGGAACCGGCAGAAACTGGACGCCATTCGAAGCGATGTGGGGCAGAGGCGCGGGTACAGACAGCTCCTCCGGCGCGGCACGGTCCACCCGGGCGCGCCGCATGCGGCGTGTGACGCCCGCAGGCTTGCCGCTGAGGTTTCGCACCAGGCCTGCCTCATCGAACAGCGCGTCGATGGACTCGACTTCCAGGCCAGGACGTGGGTTCGGAGTGGAAGAGGACGGCATCTGAATTCAATTCTAGCTTGGAGAGCATTTTGTAACGATTCTCGATTGGAAACAAGCAGGCAACTCGCTCGAAGGAGCGAATGGGCCTACCTTCCGGTAGGCCCGCTCGAGAGGCATTTTTGGGAGGGGGTCCAGGGGGGATTTGTGAGAAGAGGTCCAAAAGCGAACCTTCAAAAAGGAATGGATACCTTTCTTGGCGGGACTTGAATCGGAGAAGCCTCTGCTTGTTATTTAAGTAGATGCAAGCCCGGAAAAAAGGTTGCGTTGGCAGAGACGGCTGGTGTCAAAATTTGAGATTTGACCTTTAGCGCTGCTTTTTCTGCCCAGTTGCGCATTCCCGGGCCGGCTCCCGGCGGCGGGTGTATTCTCAAGACCGATGATGAGCAATCGATTTTCGCAACTCCTCGCATTGGCTACCCTGATTTCCGTGTCCGCTGCCCTGTCTGCGCAAGAGCCGGCCAAGCCTAAACCGGAAGATACGGAAGTGTGGACGCCCGTACCCAGGGTTGTGACTCCGGGCGCTACGGACGCGGCGCCACCGTCCGACGCAATCGTCTTGTTCGGCGGCAAAAATGAAGACGAGTGGGTGTCGGCCCAGGACCATACGCCGGCCCAATGGGTCGTGCAGGCCGGCATCCTGACGGTGAGCAAGGCGCCCGGCGTCGGCAGCATCGAAACCAAACGAAAGTTCAAGGATTACCAGCTCCACATCGAGTGGAAAATCCCGGAAGACATTACCGGCAGCGGTCAGGGGCGGGGCAACAGCGGCGTTTTCCTCGCATCCACCGGACCCGGCGACGCCGGCTACGAACTTCAGGTTCTCGATGCGTTCAACAATCCAACCTATGTCAACGGGCAAGGCGGCAGCATCTACAAACAGAGCCCTCCGCTGGTGAACCCGGCGCGCAAGCCGGGAGAGTGGCAGAGTTATGACGTAGTGTGGACCGCGCCCACATTCAACCCGGACGGTTCGGTGAAAACCCCCGCCTGGGTGACGGTTTTCTTTAACGGCGTGCTGGTGCAGAATCACTTTGAACTGAAGGGACAAACGCTCTACATCGGCCAGCCCTTCTACAAGGCGTATGACCGGGCGCCCATCAAGTTGCAGGCCCACGGCGACAAGAGCGAGCCGCTCAGTTTCAGGAATATCTGGGTGAGAGAGCTGGACTAAGGCAGTGAAGAAGTGAATGAGTGAAGAAGTGAAAAGATGACAGATTACAGATGACAGTTTGAGAGCCCGGCCTCACGACTGCATCGGTTTCGGCCTAGCGCGTCGTTCTACCTCGCGGGTGATCAGCCCAACCGGCAGGATCCTGGCCAAAAGTGTAATCACTTTGCCGCCAAAATACGGAACCACGGTTCGCTGCCCTCGCGCCAGCCCGGCAATTCCAAGCCGTGCCACTTCCTCCGCCGACTGTCTTCCGCCGGGCAAGAAGCTTTCCGACCGCGCCACCTGGAAAAACTCGCTCTCCGTAGGCCCGGGGCACAACGCGGTCACCTTGACGCCGAAGCGGGCCACCTCAGCGGCCAGACCTTGAGCGAAAAAGCGGTCGAAGACCTTTGTGGCCGCATAGGTAGTGAGGTAAGGGACGGGCTGGAAGCTGGCGGTGGAAGCGAGAATCAGGACCCAGCCGCGCTTGCGTTCGACCATGCCCGGAACAAACAGCCGCGTAAGCCTAATCACGGCCTCGCAATTGACGCGCACCTGGCTCAGCTCCTGCTCGACCGGGCTCTCGGCGAAGACGCCGAACTGGCCGAGGCCGGCGTTATTCACCAGGATGTCGACGGTAAGACCAACGCCTTCGGTAGCGTCGAATATCTGCTGCGGTGCGGCGGGATCGTTGAGATCCGCAACCACGA
>PMWR01000012.1 GCA_003166055.1 Acidobacteriaceae bacterium | reverse complement strand
GAAGGAAGCCGCCCCCGATGGAGTTCTATGCACTTTGATAGGGTCTGATCGGGCGCAGCAATTCAAGAGATCCGCTTTGGCGGGCAAGATCGGCGTTTTTGACGGCCGGGCAGATGGGCGGAGCCGGATGATGAACCGTCGGAAAGCGGCTGGAAAGGCAGTTTTGGCCCAATGAGACAAGGGATCTGCGTTCGCGCCGAAGCACGTGCAAGGGTCGAGGATGTAGACAGCGGTTCATGCTACGCACCGATTTGGTTGAGGTGGAGAGCGAAGCANNCAGACCGGGCAGTTCCAGAGTGAGTGAGGCGCGTCGGCAGACGGTTCAGCCGGCGAAGTTGTCGTTCTCTCTGGGCTGCCGATCAGCTGACGGCACAGCGGCAATAGCTTGGCGCGGTTACGGTTGGCGAGGAAGCCGAAGTTNNAACTTGCCGCGGAAGACACGGCTGAGCACGCCGATGGGCAGGAAGAACGATCGCCGGGCGGAGATCCATCGTGAGTGATCCGGCGCAAGGCCGCCGGCGGCAATGACGCAGTGGATGTGCGGATGAAAACATCCGCGCCCACAATACCCTGTTCGCGGAAAGTAACGAGGTTCGGGTTTTCTATCCGTTCCATCCGCTTTATGGTTTTACTCTTCAGATCCTCCGAAGGCCCAAGCGGGGAGATGGCGCGGTCTGTGTCATCGATCGAGGCGGAAAACGGCTGAAGATCCCTGTATGGATGTTGTTGCCTGATTGCACCGCAATCAAGATCAGCGATGAAGTTCATCTAAGCAAGGAATCCCTTCTTTCTCTCATGTTGTTGCTTTCTCCACTTGCCCCTGAGGATCGCGACCACGATAACCTTCTGCCAACTGCTGTTGACGAATGCAAGGGAGGTCGTCGTGGTGCAACTAAAACTGCTGGGTCTGGCGATCCCGGAAGAAAGCGGAATCGTGCGGATGGATGCGATGATGCGCGCCGATCTGATCGGTCTGATGGCTCGCATTCTGATGGAGGTCTTTCAGGCAGAAGGAGGAAACGTTGATGACAGATCTGGTATACAGTCCGAAGATCAGGCCGGAGCACTTGGCTCGCAGAGCCATCGTCTACTTAAGGCAGTCGAGCGAGAAGCAGGTTCGGCAGAATCTGGAGAGCCAGCGTCTTCAGTACGAAGTAGCAGACCGGATACGCGCACTGGGTTGGAAGCAGGTGGAGATCATCGATAGCGATCTTGGCTCGAGTGCATCCATGGCATCGGCCCGCCGGGAAGGTTTCGAGCGGGTCCTCAGTGCAGTGGCTCTGGGTGAGGTAGGGATAGTCGGTAGCCGGGAGGCATCACGACTGTCGCGCACCGACAAAGACTGGTGTCGACTGTTGGAGGTGTGCCAGATCTTTGGTACGCTCATCGCTGACGAACAACAGATATACGATTTGAATTATCTGGATGACCAGTTGGTTCTGGGAATAAAAGGGACCCTGAGTGTTGTTGAACTGAAGGTGATTCGGCAGCGAATGCAGGCGGGACAGGAGTCCAAAGCGCGCCGCGGTGAGTTGTTCAAAAGGCTTCCGGTCGGCTATGTTCTCGATCCAATGGGCAAGGTCGCCTTGCATCCCGATCAGCGAATTTGCGAAGCCATTCGACTTGTATTCGTGAAGTTTCGAGAGCGATGGAGCGTGCGTCAAACCTTCCTGTGGTTCCGGGATCACGATATAGAGTTACCCGCGAACCCGATCCAGGGGACACAACTGGTCTGGAAGATTCCTACCCAGAGCTTGGTGCGCGATATCCTGATCAACCCCTTCTATGCTGGCGCCTATGTGTGGGGCCGCCGTCCCGTCACAACGTTGCTGGTCGACGGCAGGCTGGAAAAGCATCAAGAGGCTACGCGTCAAGCGGAGGATTGCCGGGTCTTCATCCCCAATCACCATGTGGGCTATATTGACTGGACAACCTATGAAGAGAATCAACGAATGCTGCGGCGTAATTCCGTAAACTGGCAGGGGGATGAATCCATGGCCGCGATTCGCGCAGGACAAGGTCTTCTGGTGGGTCTTCTTCGCTGTGGGCACTGTGGCCGTAAGCTCCATGTACGTTATTGGGGAGGCCGCGGCACCAATGCGCGTTATCTCTGCAAGGGAGATTTTGACGACGGTGGGCAGTACTGTGTTGGCTTCGGCGGCGCGTCGGTAGACCGCCGGGTGGGCCAGGAGCTACTACGCGTGATCTCGCCTCTTGGAGTAAATGCCAGCCTCAGAGCACTGGAGGAACTAAGTGCCGGCGATACCGCACAGCGCATCGCTCTCAGCAGCAAGCTGGAACAGTTGGAGTACGGGGCCAAAAAAGCCTTCGAGCAATACGACGCCGTAGATGCCAGGAATCGTCTTGCGGCTAGCGAGTTGGAGCGGCGCTGGAACGAGAAGTTGGAGAACATCGAAGCTACCAAGCAGAGACTGGCCAGCCTTAATGGAAAAAGATACTCACTATCCGCCGAAGAAGAAGCTCGAATCCTCGCTATGGGAGACAACTTCACTGAGATATGGCAGAGCGATCACTGTCCACCAGCACTGAAGAAGATGATCTTCCGTACTGTTATGGAAGAAATCGTCGTGCGTACAGATGCGGAGAAAAAGACTCTTGAGTTTACGGTCCACTGGAAGGGCGGCACGCATACCCAACTCACGATGGAGCGGCCGCGTTCAGCCACTGACTGCGCGACGTCGATGGAGGCGCTGGAGGTCATCCGCCGCATGGCCGTTCGCCACGGCGATGACCAAATAGCCTCCGTGTTAAATCGGCTGGGATATTCGACTGGCAAGAGCAAGCGATGGAACCAAACCCGCGTGGCTACTGCAAGACGCAACCACGCAATTACCGGGCAAAGGCGAGCGTTGCCTGATTCTGACAGAGTCAGCCTTAATGAAGCTGCTCGAATATGTGGAGTGAGTAGCAACACGATCGCACGGCTAGTAGAGGCAGGCCTGCTGAAAGGTGAACAGGTCACTCCTCGTGCTCCTTGGGGGATTTGCCGCGCCGATTTGAATAGCGAAACAGTACAGAGCATCCTCGACAAGCTTCTCCGCACGGGCAAGCTAATTCTGAAAGGGGGTCCCGTGGAAAACCAGCCCACCCTATTCACTGAAAATGAAGGAGATGATAATGCCGGGCATCATGAGTGAGGGTTCAACTGCAAGCGCTGATTCCAGCTGTGAAGCACGCTGAAGAAACCGATCTCGGCACCGAGATGCCGTGGATCATGAGCGACTTCAAGCAGGGTCTCGGCGCTGGCTTGGAAGAGCAGGTTGTAGACCAGCCGCTTGTTCTGCAAGGCGAGCGGGGCCAATTCCCGCGGCAGTGTGAAGACGGCGTGCACATAGCGAGTGGGCAGAGCAGTTCGCCCTCGCGCGCCTTGAGCCAGCGTCGACGCGCGTTGCCCTGGCATCTTGGGCAATGCCGATTTCTGCATGAGTTATAGGAGATCCTGGCCGTATATCCGCAGCCGGTGCAGCGGTCGCGATGTCCGCCCAGTGCAACCGTGCGACAGCGTGCGATGGCCAGCAGCACCTTCTGGTGTTGCCAGTTGATCCACCTGCGGCTGTGTTCAACAAATGACTGTCCAGCACAGCGAACGATGTCGGCCATCTCCATGAGAGGCCGACTCATGAACTGTGCTTGTGTCCTCCCTCTGAAGAGAACGTCAGTGCATCGAGCGGGCTGGCGGT
>PMWR01000554.1 GCA_003166055.1 Acidobacteriaceae bacterium | reverse complement strand
TTTCGGGGTGCAGTCCATGGTTGCGGTCCGCGTTTGGGGTGCCGAAGACCCGCTCATCGCGATAAAGCCGCCGACCCCGACCCAGAGGGTGCCCCGGTACCCCGACGGGGCACAGCCCCTGGCGCCGTGATGAGTGGGACCCCTGCCGCGCCGCCACAATGATTGCAGGAACGAATAAGACGGGGTGATTTCAGTGCAACTAGGCTAACATTGGTGAGGTTGCGCTCATCGAGGGCGAGCGGGCCGGAGAGGAAGTTGAAAGCGATGCGCCTGTGCTGGAAGGTTTTGGCTGCCGCGGTATTGCTGGCTTTGCCGGGGTTGAGCTATGCGGCCAATTGCAGCACGCAGGCGGAACTGCTTTCTCCGGATCGCGATGCGCTGACGGCGGCCGGGGGCCGGCTTGCGGTGGCTGTGGCGCAGCAGGATTTCGACGGCCTGAAGGCCGCTTTGCTGCCCGCCGAGGCCGCGGAGTGGGATGGGATGCGCAGCGCCGTGGAGCAGGCCGCTCCGCTGTTGAAGGGCGGGCAGATCCAGTTGCGGAGTATCTACCTGCTGGACGCGAGCACGCAGTTGGCGGCGATGGATACGCAGTTTTTCTGCTCCAATGCGACGGGTTCGCTGACGGTGACGATTACTTTGCGGGCGCTGCCTCCGGGCCGCTACGCGGTGGTGCTGGCGGATGCGGCGGGCGCTCCGCTGGGCGGGCAGATGGGGCTGATTCTGGCCTGGGATGCGACCGGCGCCGCGGCGTGGAAGCTGGCGGGCTTGTCGGTGAGGCAAGGGATCTTCGAGGGGCACGACGGGGTGTGGTGGTGGACGCACGCGCGGGAGTTGGCGGCGCAGGATCAGCCGTGGAGCGCCTGGTACTGCTACGAGGCGGCGCGGTGGCTGCTGGTTCCGGTGGATTTTCTTTCCTCGCCAAATCTTGAAAAGCTGGATCATGAGCAGTCGCTGATCAAAGGGGGCCCGCAGGATGCGTTTCCGCTGTCGCTGCACGATGGGGACCGGGTGTGGAAGATTGACGCGGTGCGTCTGGACACCTCATTGGACCAGGCGGATCTGGGCGTGACGTATGAATCGACCGGGGTGACGGACCCGGCGGCGCAGCGCACGGAGGCGATCTCGGTGCTCAGCACGTTTTTGAAGGCGCAGCCGGGGCTGAGAGGTAGTTTTCACGGGCTGTGGGCGTATGCGATGAAGGATGGCAAGCGGTCGCCGGTGATGGAACTGCCGATGGGGCAGATACCGTAAGGCAGTGGATGGTGGGTAGTGAATAGTGATTAGTTTTCAGTTGTAAGTTGTCAGTGGTCAGTTTTCAGAGAACAGAGATATTGGGCTGGATTCTCGGAGAGGCGTGAGGATTGATGCGAAAGATTGCTTGTACGATCGTGATTTGCGCAGGAGTGGTGGTTTGTTGCGCGGTATTTTCCGCGGCTGCTAGCGCGCAGCAGACGCCGGCGGTGGGCAAGGAGCAGGTGTCGGGCTTGGATAAGAGCTTCATGGATATTACGGCCGATCCGTGCGTGAATTTTGCGCAGTATGCCTGCGGAAATTTTTCAAAGCTTTACCCGATTCCGGCTGACAAGTCGGGATATGGGACGTTTTCCATTGTCTACGACCAGACGCAGGAAAAGCTGGACGCGCTGCTGAAGAAGGTCGAAGCCAATAACGCTTCGCGCACGGTGAACGAGCAGAAGATTGGCGACTTCTTTGCATCGTGCATGGACGAGAGCGCGATCCAGGCGGAGGGATTGAAGCCGCTCAAGAGCGACTTCGAGCGCATTGCGAATCTCAAGAGCAAGAGCGAGCTGACGGCGCTGCTGGCGCACGATCAGATGATCAACGTGAACGCGTTCTTCGGCTACGGCGAGCAGCAGGATTTCAAGGACGCGCGCAAGCAGATTGCCTCAGTGGACCAGGGCGGGCTGGGATTGCCGGAGCGCGACTACTACCTGCGCACCGGAGCGGCGCCGGAGAAAACGCGTCAGCAGTACGTGCAGCACATCACCAACACGCTGAAGCTGCTGGGCGAGACAGATGCCGCGGCGGCCAGCGACGCTGCGAAGATCATGGCTCTGGAAACGGCGCTGGCGAAGGTGTCAATGGACATTACCTCGCAGCGCGATCCGAAGAATGTGTATCACCCGATGACGGTGGCGCAGTTGACGGCGCTGACGCCGGCGATTGCGTGGCCGAGATTCTTTGAAGATACGGGCGAGCACGGAATCAGCGATCTGAATGTGGCGAATCCGGATTTTTTCAAGGGACTGAACGCGCTGATTGAGTCCACCGATCTGGAAACCATCAAGACCTACCTGCGTTGGCATCTGATCCTCGGAATGCCGGGCTACGCGCTGCCCGCCGCACTGGACGAGGAGCGATTCAACTTTTTTCGGCCACCAGTTGAGCGGGCAGCCGCAGCAGCGGGCACGCTGGAAGCGTTGCGTGCAGGCGACCGACGGGGCGCTGGGCGAGGCGCTGGGCGAAGTGTACGTGAAGGCTTATTTCCCGCCGGAGAGCAAGCAGCGGACGGTGCAGATGGTTCATGACATCGAGGATGCGATGGACCGGAACATCGGCACGCTGACGTGGATGAGCGATGAGACCAAGGCCAAAGCGCGGGAAAAGCTGCGCATGGTGGCGGACAAGATTGCGTATCCCGACCACTGGCGGGATTATTCGACGTTGACGGTGGTGCGCGGAGATGCGCTGGGCAATGCGATTCGGGCGACGGAGTTTGAAAACAAGCGGGAGTTGGCGAAGATCGGCACGCCGGTGGACCGCGGGGAGTGGGGCATGTCGCCGCCGACGATCAACGCGTACTACAACCCGCTGATGAACGACATCAATTTTCCGGCGGGCATCCTGCAGTCGCCGATGTTCGACCCGAATGCGACAGACGCCGAGAATTATGGGCATATCGGCGCGGTGGTGGGTCACGAGCTGACGCACGGCTTCGACGACCAGGGACGGCAGTTTGACGGCAACGGCAACCTGGCCGACTGGTGGACGGCGGACGATGGCAAGAAGTTCGACGCAATGACGGACTGCGAAGTGAAGGAGTATGGCAACTTCACCGCGATTGACGATGTGAAGCTGAACGGAAAACTGACGCTGGGCGAGAACACGGCGGACAACGGCGGACTCCGGCTGGCCTATATGGCTCTGCTGGCGGATGCCCAGCGCAAGGGCATCGACATCCATGCAAAGGATGCGAGCGGTTATACACCGGAGCAGCAGTTCTTCCTGTCGTTTGGGCAGAACTGGTGCGGGAGCCTGCGCCCCGAACAGGAACGGCTGCAGGTGCAGACCGATCCGCACTCGCCGCAGGAGTTTCGCATTCGCGGCGTGATTCAGAACATGCCGGAGTTTGGCAAGGCGTTCGGATGCAAGGTGGGCCAGCCAATGATGCCGGCGGATGCTTGCCATGTGTGGTGATGCCTTGAAGCAGTGAATGAGTGAAGAAGTGAATGAGTGAATGAGTGAAGAAGTGATCGAGAACGGATGTATATGCTGATGCACAACGATGGAGGATTGAGGGATTGGCGAGCTTGATTGATTTACGTTCCGATACGGTGACGCGGCCTTCAGAACAAATGCGTGCGGCGATGGCGGCGGCCGAGGTGGGCGATGACGTTTACGGCGAAGACCCCACGGTGAACTTGCTGGAGAAGCGCGCGGCGGAGGCATTTGGCCGCGAGGCGGCGCTGTTTGTGCCAACGGGGACGATGGGCAACCAGATTGCAATCCGGTTGCTCACGCAGCCTGGGCAGGAGGTGATCGCCGAGTCGCGGTCGCACATTCTGGATTGGGAGATGGCGACGACGGCGGTATTTTCAGGCTGCCTGGTGCGCGCGGTTCCGGCGGAACGGGGCATCCTGACATGGAAGCACATTGAGCCGGTGATTTACGCGCGGGGAGCGTTTCGCGCGGCCACCGGGCTCATTGAAATTGAGAACACGGCCAACCTGGCTGGCGGCAGTTGCACGCCGCTGCCGGTGCTCGAAGAGATTTGGAACGGTGCGAAGGAACGCAAGCTGCCGGTGCACCTGGATGGAGCGCGCATCTTCAATGCGTCGACGGCGCTGGGCG
>PMWR01000040.1 GCA_003166055.1 Acidobacteriaceae bacterium | reverse complement strand
ATTGCTCGTTTGATCTCGCATAGATAGCGCCCACTGTTCGTCTCAACGATGAAATCGGGGTTGTAGTTGTCTTCCTCGGCATACTGGATCTTCAATATGTCCTTCGGAGGCTTCAGCCATTTGATCACATCTGCATCGTCTTCCAGAATGGTGGCGAACCGCCTTTCCGTGTCCGAATCGAACTTCTGCGCAGGGTACAGGCATTTCCTGAAACCGCCGAAGACCATGCCCCGAATCAGCAGCTTCTCTTCGACAGGCTGACGGAAGTCTCTCGCACTCTTCCCAAGCTCCAGTTCGGCGCTACTTGAGCTGAGTCGCTGAAATCCCTTCGAAACTGAGACCAGGTATTCAGTCGCCTTCTCGATGTAGTGCTGGTTCATCTGCGTATGGACTCCTCGCGCTGTTCTGCGGTAAGCTGCTTTGGCGCATCGGGCTCAGTGTGGCCATCATCCGGCTCATCTTCCAGCCACTCGTCTTCTAACTCCTCGATCGCCTCAAAGTTGTCTGCAAGATTTTCGGGTGGCGCGTCAAGCGAGGCTTGCGCCTGTTCGACGGCTTCGAGTTTATTGGCCAAGCCCAAAAGGGTACCCAACACAATCGGCTGGGTGCCTAGCACAATTTCTCGGCCCAGATTCGTCGGTTCTCTCAATCTGTCTTCAAACACCAAATCCACCCGCCCCGCGGGACCACCAGCGAGAGTTCGCGGTTCGCTCGGGGCGAACCTACAAAGCAACACATCAACCGGCGGCGCAGGCCGCCGTTCCATTTGGAGGAAACATGCCCAATCAACCAGTCCGCGGAGTACAGCCGATTCTTGTTCAACCGATAGCCAACACCAGCGACACCGATTACACAATGCAACCCGATCAGCGGAGTTGCCCCGAGGGCAACGAGGCCGACGCCAGTGCAGCAACTGAGCTAGTGATTGATGAGGAAGCCGTCCCTCGCTTTTGAGGACCGGGGATTGAGGGTCTGTCACGCTATCCCTGGTCCCAGAATCGGGACCAGGGCCACCCGCCCGGCTTGCCGAACACCGGCAAGAATAGGAAAAGGCTCAACGTACGCAAGCTACCTCATCGTCTATCTAAAGAGGATGGACTGCTTAACAATGTAACCCGCTGGTTTCTTCTGCTTTTCGATTGCGCCCGCGTCGACGAGCCGCTGTAACCACACTTTGGTTTGCGCGGCAGATACTCCCAATTCAGCAGCAATCTGGACTTCCTTCATTGGCACTTTCAGTAGCTGCAGAATCACCTCCCGAACCGCTGCAAACAGCCTGTCTGCTGGTGTTGATGTTGTCGTAGGCGTCGGCGTGACCTCCGGTGCCAGCAAAGCCGATGGGATGGAGTCAGACGTCGGCTCAGTCGATTCGTCAACGGCCGCGACAGATGGGGGAGTCGCTGACTCGCTGCTCATTACAATCCCCGGTTTTATTTCCGGAGTTGGATGAGTAGCGGTTGGGATGTTCGCTAGCCTGTCTTCCGGAAATAGCGAGAGATCAGTCTGAGGATATGGCGTTGATGCAGGAGTGCAGGCTTCAAACACTCCTTCAAATGTTTTAGTGTCATGCGGGTTCGGCCAAAGGCGCGCTCCTTTGCTTCGCAGGGCGTCAAGTGCTTGAGACGAGTCTCCCGTAGATCGAACGTACACGGGCACGAACTTGAGCTTGTCCAATTGCTCGACTGCACCAGTCCAGGTACCGCCTTTGTTGAAATCTGAGCTGACAACCAAAGAGGCCTCAGCCAGCGCGTAGATCAGTTTGTTGCGTTGCATAGCATTACCTACATGGAATCCTGCACTCGGGTCGTATGGAGTTATCAGAACCAATTGACCATCGAGCAACACGTTACGATGGTCGCGGTTCATAGTGGTCTTTTCTAGACTGTCTGCCAGAACTCCGCAGACCTTCCCCCCATCTTCAAGCGCTCCGCGCATGGCAGCCTGATCGATGCCCTTGGCACCGCCTGAAACTAGAGTGCGGCCTGCCCGAGCAGCCAAACGTCCGATAGACATGGTGTAGTCAATCAACGCGCCGTCCACATGGCGCGATCCGACGACGGCAAGGCCTCCGGTTTCCAACAGCGCCATGTCTCCGCAACCGTAAAGCACGGCTGGAGCATCTTCACGAAGCCGCGCCTTCAGGCTACGCGGATACTCGGCATCAGCCCGACTTACGACCCAAATGGCGCGTGCTTGCCAGCGCTCGATTACTTGGCTCAACAGGAATCCGCGCCCTAGCAACCTCTGTAAGCGGTTCTCGTCGATCACCGGCTGGCATGCGCGCAAGATTTCGGCCGCATCAGGCGAAACCAGATCTGCGGGCTGATGCTGGATCTCCCGCAGATGACGAGCAAAGCGCTTGTATTCTCCCGGCGAAAGCAGATCGGGCGACACGCTTCCGCGTCCCGCGATGAGGGGAGCTGTCAGCAGCAGTATTGCTTGTGTATTGGTTGAGAGTGTTAGCTTCATTCGTCGTGCCCTGTCTGTGAGAGGGCCATAGGCCACACTGCACCGCTACCGCTTTTGCGGAGGAGCCATGCAGAAACCGTCAGCGTCCACCGCGAATCAACCATGTCGTCAATAAGGAGAACCGGTCCGGCTGGGAGAGGCTGGCCGGTAAGGGCGAGCGAACCATCGATGTTGCGCGCCTGCTGGGTACTGTTTGCCATCGTTTTTTGTTCAGGTCTTGCGTCCGTTTTCGCTATGACCTTGTGGAACGGTAGATTTAGCTTAGCAGCCAAGCGCTGAGCGAAATCAGGGACCAAAACAGGATGCCGAAGCGAAGGAACACAAGTTACCCAGGTGGGAACTGGTTGTGGATTCCACTCAGCGATCATCTTTGCACACGCAGCTACAAGATCGTCGGAAAAACTGCCATCATGGTATTTGCCCTGTCGAACCAAGCCTCCCCAACCGGCATCACCCCAGACGCAGAGTGCTTTACCGTGTTCGGCTTGATGAGCAGGCGCTATCAATCCCTTCACGCCGTATTGAGGCATACCGCCATCGGGCCACTTCTTGCGCGGCTCGATGGGCAAGCTGGTTCGACGAAGAAATGCTACTGCTGCTTTGATCAGTTTGCCCTCCGCCGTTGTAGGCAGTGCAGGCAAGGCCGGGGCGGTGACAACGCTTGGATCACCGTCGAGTGCACCGATCAAAAAACCCATGTGCTCACCAAATGGCAGGCAGACATAATCCTGCATTTGTTGGTGCTCGTCTCTTCGCAGTGCAGTGAGACGTTCCGCACGATCCCAAAATGCTTCACTCAACGTTGCAGCTGTGAGCTGCCACTTGCTGCCTTGTTTGGCGATGGGAGCTGGTGCTTCAAGAGAGAGCAACGCAATCGTTTTCTCGATGCGTCCCTTGCTCAGATTGACCCTGGTCATTAGCTCAGGTACAGACAGGCCGTTAGGTTCTTCTTCAAGTGCGCCCAAGACAACGGCGACTTCTTGTCTGGTCGGAAAGGCGCTTCGGATAAACCAGTCGGTGATGTCAGACTCTTCCTCGCCACTGAGCAGTACGCCATAGGCGGAGTCCAGCGCTCGTCCAGCACGACCAACCTGCTGGTAGTAGGCAACGACCGAGCCCGGCATCTGATAGTGAATGACGAACGCCAAATCGGGTTTATCGTAGCCCATGCCCAAAGCTGTCGTGGCAACCAGCGCTTTGACTTGATTGTTAAGCAACGCCTGTTCCAGTTGCTCACGGCGATCACCGGTTTCTCCGGTATAGGCCTCTACATTAAAGCCTTGAGTCTTTAGCCAGTCAGCGACCTGATTAGCATCCCTTACGGTTAGCGTGTAAATGATGCCGTGGCCCTGTAGCGTGGCGAGTTGCTCGGCCAGCCATGCAAGACGTTCGGCTTGGCTAGGCAGGCAGATGGTCTGCAAACTGAGCGAGGTGCGATTGAGATCGCCACGCGACACCTGGAGTTTTGGTCCAAGCACTTCAGAGAGGTCATCCATGACCCTGTTGTTCGCCGTTGCCGTAGTAGCGAGAAGCCTAAGATTAGGTGGCAGCGTCTTGACGATGCGCTCAAGCAGTCGGTAGTGAGGGCGGAAGTCGTGCCCCCAATCAGAAATGCAATGCGCCTCGTCGATTACCAGCATGGAAATCTGTGCGGCGATCCCCGCCAACACCTGGGTACGAAAGCGCTCGTTTGCCAGCCGCTCGGGCGAGATCAACAGAATGTCAATTTTCCCTTTGGCAAGTTTGCCTTCGACTGCCGTCCAGTCGTCCATGTTGTCCGAATTGATCGTGGCGGCGCGAACGCCCATCCGCTCTGCCGCGGCGATCTGGTTTCGCATCAGCGCTAGCAACGGCGAGATCAACAGTGCGGGGCCCGCTCCAGCTTCCCGAAGCAACTTGGTTGCGATGAAGTAAACAAAGCTCTTACCCCACCCGGTCTTCTGCACGACCAGCAAGCGGCCTTTGCCTTCGACAATGTGGCGAATGGCATCCTCCTGGCCGTCGCGGAAGGTTGCGTCTGCACGTCCAGAACCGATTCGAAGAAGTTCCTGCGCGCGTGTTGGATCATAGGCCACGTTATTGTTCTCCCTTGCTTTGGTCGGGCGTTCTGTGGCCCATGGCCAACACTGAATTCTTGACGCCGCACAGCGCTAGGTGATCTCTTAACCAGAGTCTAAACCGTAGCGTTCCGCAGCATTCCATGTTCGATCCTGCCTGCAAGAAATCAATGCTACTTTTTCTTGCATCCGGCGGACAGCGACCACCATACAAGCTATTGATAATAATGCAGAAGACTGCGTTTTGCATCTGGCGGGTGGCCCC
>PMWR01000229.1:199-20785 GCA_003166055.1 Acidobacteriaceae bacterium | reverse complement strand
CCGGTGGTGTAGTGGCCGCAGGGGAGCACGCGGGGCTCGAAGTTGAGGCGATGGTGGCGGAAGGCTTCGACTACCTGGAGTGAGTACTCGCGGGGGAAGGTCAGGTCGTAGTCGGCGTAGACCAGCAGGACGCTCTTGCTGGGACCGCCGGCTTCAGGGCCGGAGAACTTGGGATAGTAGTAGCAGGGGCTGACAGCAGACCATAGGGCGCGGACGCGGTCCTGGGTGAGGCCGGCTTCCTCGAGGGCCTGCTTGACGTGGCGCGTGCTCTGGCCTGCCCAGGTGACGTCGCCGAAGGCCGTGGAGGCGTGATTGAAGGCATTCACACGGATGCGCGGGTCATGAGTGCTGGCAAGAAAGGCATAGCAGGAGCCGAGGCTGGTGCCGAGGACGCCGAAGTGCTCGTAGCCCTGCTCCTCGAGCCAGTCAATGCAGCAGCGGATGTCGACGACTGCCTGGCGGCAGGCCGCGAGCGTGCGGCCGATGTTGGCGCTGACGGAGTAGTCGGAGCGCTCCAACTCCGCGGGGCGGCGAATGTCATGGTAGGGCATGGACAGGCGCAGCGCGGATACGCCCATGCGATTGAACAGGGTGCACAGCGAATTGTGACTGAAGCCGTCGGAGTTCCACTGGGGCAGCACCACGATGGCCTGCCTGGGACGTTTGGGGTCTTTGTGCTCGGGAGCGGGGTACCAGCGCGCATTGACCTGATCGTTTTCTGAGTAGGGTGTCCGCTCGGGCGAGGTGAAGCGGAGAAACTGCGCCGGCGGGAGCTTTCCCTCGGCGGCCTGCTGGCGAATCGCAGCGTCCTGGGCTAGCGTTTCGGGGCGGACGTTGGTGGGGTAGAGCTGGGGATGGCGCTCTTCGAGACGGAAATCGGTGGGGCGCTCGTAGCCGAAGAACTTGTCGCTGTGGCGGATGAGGAGCTGGTTGATGCGGACCATGGCTGCTTCGGCGGCAGCGGGATCGCGAACAACTTCAGGGCCGGGGATGGCTGAGCTGAATCCGTTTGCCTCGAGAAAGGGCTCGATCCATTCGAAGCCCCACTCCAATGGGCGAACGACGCGGTTTTCGTCGCGCGTGGTCAGCCGCGTTTCCCACTCATACATCCAGCTTGCGTATCTTCCCTTGAGCATGGCTTCAGTTCGATTTTATCAGCGTGAGAGCGCGTTGGAGATAACAGAGCAATAAACGGGGCGTGAGGCTAGCTCAATGGCGTCGATCGCACCTTATTCGGTTTGTTACGTCCGCCCTTTTGACCAGCGCTCGGATAGCTTCCATCCGATGCTCAGGATTGTCATCAGAGCGATGATTGCCTGCGAAATGACGCAGTAGAGGCACCAGACTTCAAGGACGGACTTTTCGATGTGGGAGAGATAGAGCGCGAAGCCGAGCCCAAGGACCGAGGCAATCGCCAACAGGCTGCGCTTGCGGGCGAGAGCGAGGCCAGTGAGGGCGAGATAGCCGGCGATGCCGATGGCCGCGACGGGGACAGGGCCAATCATGGCGAACGGGCTGTGGTTCACGATGCCGCAGTCCCACTTTTCGTTGATGGAGCAGGGCTCGGTTCCGGTGTCGTAGTGCACGCGCAGCGCGAGAGCGGAAACCACCACGCCGGCCAGGGCAAGAAGTGCAATCAGGTATCGCATCTCAATGAGTCCGATGCTAGCAGAGCGCTTTGCGTAGTCCCTGCGCGATACGATAGGCAGATGGAGCCTGGGACCAACCCGAGTGGCCGCCGCGTCGCTTTTTTTGGCGGAAGCTTTGACCCGCCCCATCTGGGCCATCTGGCTGTGGCGCGCGCGGCTCGCGTCGCGCTGGCTTTGGATACGGTGCTGTTTGCGCCTGTGGGCGCGCAGCCGCTGAAGCCGCAGGGATCGACCGCGAGCTTTCAGGATCGGCTGGCAATGACCGAGCTGGCCGTTGCCGGCGAGGCGGGGTTTGGGGTTTCACTGGCGGATGCGCCCAAGGCCTCTGGGGCGCCAAACTTCACATTGGAAACACTGCAGGCACTCCGTGCGGGGTTGCCGCCGGAGGGCGCGCTGTTTTGCCTGATGGGCGCAGACTCGTTCTTCGGGCTGCATCGCTGGCATCGTGCGGCGGAGATTCCGTTTGTTGCTTCGCTGATTGTGGCTTCGCGGCCCGGACAGCGGCCGGAGGAGTGGATCAGGGGGCTGCGGACTGCACTGCCATTGGGCTTAACGCTGGAGGCTACGACCAGGGCTGAGCCGGGCGGCGCCGCGGTAGAAATGCGCACCTATATGCTTCACAATCCAGCCGGAGAGAGTGCTCCTTTGTATCTGCTGCCGGGGCTGCAGGCGGACATCAGCGCCTCACAGATTCGCGATCAGATTAGAGAACGCGAGGACGCTCTGTCAGCCGCACCCGAGTCGGGCGGCAAACTTCTGCCCGACGCCGTATTCGAGTACATTCGCGCCCACGGCCTTTACGGATAAAGCGCTTCAGAAGGCTCCGGCTTGCCCGTGGTTGATGGAGAGACTACGATTGAGGATGGAGAACTTTTCTACCGAATGACAACGACCCAAGCACACCAAACCCGCCTTCTGGTCCAGGCCGCCGCGGCCGCCTGTGAAAGCAAGAAGGGCGAAGACACCCGCATCCTTGAACTCGACCCGATCGACGCCGGCCTATCGGACTTTTTCCTGGTGACATCGGCCACCAACGACCGCCAGGCGATCGCCATCGCCGACGAAGTTGAGCATCGCCTCAAAAAGGAGTTTGGCGCTGTGCCCAACTCTGTGGAGGGACGCCGGCAGGGCCACTGGATACTGCTCGATTATGTGGACTTCGTCGTGCACGTATTTTTGTCGGAGCGCCGCGCGTTCTATGACATTGAGCGGCTGCGAAAGTCGGCGCGTCCGTTGACGCCGGCGGAATTTGACGCTGAACTGAAGGCCGCCCTGGCGGCGAAGACGCGCGCCGTCCGCACCAAGGCCTCAGCGAAAGCCAAGCCGGTCGCGGACGCGGCAGAGCCTAAGAGGGCGGCGAAGAAGAAGGCGCCTGTTACGAAAAAGACGCCGCCCGTGAAAAAGAAGACAGCGGTTAAGAAGGTCGCGGCCAGCGCGAAGTAGCTCGACGTAACAAGAAACAGCATGGAAGACCCACGAATTTGCCCTCAGAATGGTGCAAAATAGCGGTTTTTCCGGCATTTGGGTGTCTGTAACTTCTTTGTTTTCTTAGCATGCAAAACAGAAAAACGACTAAGTGCTTTGTTTTCATAGAAACCCCAGGGGGGGGTAGGGGGTATCGGCTGTTTTTGGCGAGATTGCCCGGTTTGAATGGGGTCGTGCTCATGGAAATTCCGCGCACCTTTCTTCACAGTTTTAATTGTGCGCTTTTTGCCTTTAATTATCGGCAAACCAACTGCGGCGGGGCGGACGCCGCTTCGCAGCGAGGTGGGTGCGGTTGGTTTGTAATTCAAATGAATTACAAATGGGAGCCACCCGCATGCTAGCCCAAGGCGCAGACGCCCGTATGAAGCAGCGCAGGAAAGCCGCCCCGAGGGGCGGCTTTCCGCGCCTTTAGTTGCGGCCGGTCATTGGGTTACTGTAGTTGGTTCGAAGATCGCTCCCACGGATACGTTCGCAGAGTTGGTGCAAATGTAGGTTTCGGTTTGAGTGTTGAGGGTGCAACCTCCTCCAACCACAACCTGGCAGGAGTTTGGCCCGGTAATAGAAGGAGTGGCTGGATTCGTGCTTATGCAGCTCGACGACCATCCGCCAAATGCGACCCCAGATTCGGCCGGGGCAGTCACGGTCACCAGGGTGCCATTCGGATATGTCGCCTCGCAAACGGATCCGCCTGGCGTAGCTTGCTCGGTCGCCCCGCCGCAATGGATTACATCCGGCGTTCCCGTAGCTGACGGAGCGGTTAGCAGCCAGTTGGTCTGGTTCAGTCCCGTACTGGACGTGCTTGGGTATGCATCGAAGACGGTCAGGGTCGACAAGGCCCCGTCTCCTACCGTGAGGGCGTTACATGTGCCGGGGTTGATTACATCGTTGTAGAGGACTTGGCCAGTTAGCGGATCGATGCCATAGGTCGGCGGAGCGTACGGGCAACTGAAGCTACCTGTGGTGCCCGAGTAAGTGAGGGTGCCGTCCGGGTTCCCCGCTACCGCATAAATGGCCTCGCCCGTTCCGGCTCCTAGGGCAGTAACAAGTCCCCCGAATGCTCCCGGAGCGCCGGCCGAGTTAACAGGGAAAACAAAGGGCTCGGGAAGGGAGAACCATGAAGTCGGAACAAAGGAGCACTGGGCGTTCGGTGCAGCTGTCCCGACCTGGACGGCTGCTGTGTTCGCGGCAGCCAAGGCAGCGGTGCAAGCTGCGTTGGGGTAACCGGAGTGGTAGAAGCCGTTGGTGATGTCCATCTCGGTCGGCGCGGTCGAAAAAATTCCAAATGCCAGGTACTGCGCAGTCGCGTCCAGATCGAAGACCGTAACGTTGCCCGGCAACACATTAATCGAGAGCAGAGGCTCCGCCGCGGGCGAATTTGTGACTGTAATGGTACCCGTGGCCGTAATCACATTGGCCGGAGTCGAGCCGGAAGCCGGGTTTGTGAATTCGGCTGTAAGGTTGGTGGTGCCCGCGCTCACACCCAGCAACTCGCCCGGCGCATTCGGGCAGAAAGCCGGAATATTCCCCGAGGCCTGGGTGCAAACGGTAGCAACGGTTGGAAGACTGGTAGTCCACCCAAGCTGCGGCGAGTTGGTCACGTCTTCCTGGAGACCGGAGGTTAAAGTGGCCACCGCGATAAGCTGGCCGGGCTGGCCCGTGGCGGAAATCGATATCGCGCTCGGGACGACGGTAAGCGAGGAAACTTGCTCCGATCCGCTATTGGTTACTGTGAAGGTTATAGCGCCGGTCACCACGCTCCCGTCGGGGTTCGACGCGATGGCGGTGATGGCCGCTGCGCCCTGGCTTACCGCTGTAACAAGCCCGTCGGTTGCCGCTGTGCAGGGAAGAGCCGAACCAGTTGTGCAGACAGTAGCCACGCCCGGGTTGCTTGAAGTCCACGTAACCGGATAGGTAGTGCTGTTGGTTAGATTCTGCGTGACTGGGGCTTCAGAGAAAGTCCCGATCGCGGTCAGTTGACTGGTTTGGCCCGGATATCCAACCGATTCCGAACCCGGCAGGATCGAAATGGACAGGAGAGGCTCCGCCGCTACGCCGCTCACTGTCAAGTTCGCCGTCGCCGTTACCACGTTGAGGGGTGTGCCTGCGGTGGCGGCGTTGGTGTATTGAGCCGTGATGGTGGTCGAACCCTGGCCGACCAGCGTCACTCCGCCGCCGTTATTGACAGTAGCAACCGCCGTGTTGCTGGATGTCCAGGAAACAGCGCTGGTCTCGTTCTGCTGCAGGCCGCTGGCTGCGTTGGTGCCGATCACGACATAGAAGACGGTTGGCGAAGCCGGTGGAGTCAGCGGCATTGGGACTGTTTGTGAGCCGGGAATGATCGACAGCGAGGTGATTTGCTGTGTCGAAGCTCCCGCAACGCTAAAGGAAGCGGCGCCTGTCACTACGCTTCCATCCGGATTGGTAGCGATAGCCGTGATGGCGGTGGTGCCCTGGCTGACGCCCGTAGCAAGGCCGGTGGCAGCGCCAATTGTAGCCACTCCCGCGGTGCTGGAAGTCCAGGCGACGCTGGTGGTTACGTTTGTCTGTGCGCCGGTTAAACCGGAAGTTGCGATGGCGATGAACTGCCCGGTTTGACCTGGCGCCGCAACCGACAGGGACGCAGGCAGGATTGCAATGGAAGCGATCGGCTCCGGCGCCGCGCCGGCTTTGCCCGTGACTGTGAAGGCGGCAGAGCCAGTGACCACGGTGCCGTCGGGATTTGTCGCGATGGCCGTGATGGCAGTGGTCCCCTGGCCTACTCCCGTAGCAAGCCCGCTGGTGGTAATGGTGCCAACGCCGACGCTGCTGGAACTCCAGGTGACCTGGCTGGTTACATCCAACTGGAGGCCCGTCACGCCCGAAGTCGCAATGGCAATGAACTGAGCCGTCCCGCCCGGCCCGGCAACGGATTGAGATCCAGGGATGATTGAAACAGCCGTGATCGGTTCCGCCGACGTGGTGCCCCCGCTGGTAACAGTAAAAGTTGCGGTGCCGGTTGCAACGGTCTTGTCAAGGTTTGTAGCGACGGCCGAGATGGTGGCGGTCCCCTGGCCCACTGCGGTGGCAACCCCCTTGGCGCTGATGGTTGCAATTGTGTTGCTGCTCGAAGTCCACGCAACGGTGGAAGTCAGATTTTCCGTAGCCCCGCCCACAGTGGTCCCAATCGCGATGAATTGGGCCGTTTCACCAGGCGATTGAACTGTCTGGGTTCCAGGAATAATGGCGATCGAAGCGATATCCGAGCTCGGAGGCCCGGTTGTCGTGGTGGTGGTCACCGTAACGGTGGAGCTGGCGGAAATAACGCCAGTGAAGCCCTTCATGCTGGCCGTGATCTGGATGACGCCTTGGCCCGTGGACGTGACCAATCCGGAAGAATTTACCGATGCCACTTCTGGGCCGTCGGAGGCCCAGGTCACGAGATTTGTCACATCCTCAGTGGTCGCCGGATGACTTCCATGGTCGATTGTCGCCGTGGCAGTGAGTTGCGCAGTGAGTCCCACCGCGCCGAAGTTCACGGTCTGCGGCGTAACCACAATCGAGTCTACCTCTGACGAACTGCCACAGCCGACAAATGGCAAGGCAAGGCAGATGAACATCAGTGTGCCCAGGCGAATACGATCGAACATCGTTGGTCTCCTCGCGCTCCCAGCCGGCTGGTTCAAACGGTCCTTGACCCAGCGCTCCAGAAATTCTCACGCACTTTGGATGGAAGTTATGCTAACGAAGGATAGCGTCCGGTACATCGTATGTCAATCCAAAATCAGTCAGGGGTATCACATGGAATACGTCATTCATGAAGCCATCCCCCGTTAGTAACCGCCTATGGCTCCCCAAAGTGTTATCCTCCTTGGCAAGGACGCGCGCATGGGTTCTTTCTTTACGCTGGGCCACTCCAATCACGACCTAGAAGCATGGCTTGCGCTGGTGCGCAGGCACGACATTGAGGTAGTGGTGGATACGCGCAGTTCCCCTTACTCGAAATACGTTCCACAATTCGATAAAGAACTCATGCAGCGATCTCTTGAGGGGGCGGGCATGCGCTACCTCTTTCTCGGTGCGGAGTTAGGCGGCCGTCCGGCAAACCCCAGCTATTACGACGACTCGGGCCATGTCCTCTACAGCCGGCTTTGCGCGGATGCCGCGTTCCAGACGGCCCTGACCCGGCTTGAATCCGGCATCGAGCGCTTCCGCGTTGCGTTGGTTTGCGGAGAAGAAGACCCCACTCACTGCCACCGCCGCCTCCTGATTGGCCGCGTCCTCGCCGAGCATGGCCATACCATGCTTCACATTCGCGGCGACGGCCGTATTGAGTCAGAAGAAACCGTTGCCACAAAGTCAAAAAAGCCGCTGATTGACGCCCAGCCCGCGCTCTTCGCGGAACTCGACGAGGACCAATGGAGATCTACAGCATCGGTTTTACCCAAAAGAGCGCCGGCCAGTTCTTCGACACACTGAAAGCTCATGGCATCGAGCGCCTCCTTGATATCCGGCTGAATAACACATCCCAGCTTGCCGGATTCGCCAAGCAGGCCGACCTCGTCTACTTTCTTCGGGAAATCTGTGCAGCGAGTTATGAGCATCAACCGCTTCTCGCACCCACACGGGAAATGCTGGATTCTTACAAGAAGAAAAAGGGTGAGTGGGATGCTTATGAGAGAGACTTTCTTGCTCTCATGCGAGGCAGAAACATCCAGTCTGCTCTGGATAGGGCGAGTTTTGAGCAGAAGACCGTACTTCTGTGCAGCGAGCCAACCGCGGAGCACTGCCACCGCCGTCTCGTTCTTGAATACCTGAAGGGTCACTGGAACGACATAGAAATTCACCATCTCTAAGTCCAAGATTTGGAGGTAACTCCATGCAATCCGATCGAATTGTCTGCCTCGCCAACTCCTACAAGCATGATCATCGCTGCGTGGCAGGAATCAGCCTTGTCACTAAGCATTGGGTTCGCCTTATTGGGAGACAGGTTCCCGGTTGCCTTACCCGCCAGGAAGCTAGCTACCCAGACGGAAGAGAAGCCGCACTTCTTGATATCTTCGAAGCGGACCTTGGTGAGAAATGCACATCGAATTGCCATCCGGAAGATGTGTATGTCACTGACAAGCCTTGGCAACCGGTGCGGCGCTTTGATGATCCGCGCGATGCACGATTTCTCGCGGCATATGTAACGAAGGGACCTTCGATCCTGCAGGGATGCAGCGACAGGGTCTACGGCCGCAAGATCCAAAGCTCCGCTATCGACAAATCCCTCGAACTGATCCATCCGGAGGACCTCTGGTGGTGGGTTCGCGATGAGACCGGCAAGCGCAAGAACCGCGCCATCTTCAGAGCTGGCAGTGCTGGCCGGGTCCGCTACGACCTGGCCGTTACCGACCCGGCGTGGCTGAGTCAACTCAACCTGTTGCCCGCAGGCATCTATCCCCACGCATTCTTCTTCAAAGGCAACTCCGTTAAGACGTTTCTCACCATCAGCCTCAGCGAACCATTCGAAGGCTTTCACTATAAGCTGGTGGCCGGCGTTGTGAATCTGCAGGCTTGAAAACTTGTTTTGAGTGCCCACGGTTGCACCCGCAACCTCGGCCCGTTAGACTTCTCGCAGCATGGCCATCGCCCGCGACAACTCCCCGGAACGGCTCGTCAACGCCTCGCGCGCCGAAGAAGAGCAGGGCTTCGAACTCAAACTCCGTCCACGCTGGCTCGGCGAGTTCATCGGCCAGGCCAAAGCCAAGGAGCAGCTTGCCATCGCGCTTGAGGCCGCCAAATCCCGGGGCGAGGCGCTCGATCACGTGCTGCTGTTCGGTCCTCCGGGTCTGGGAAAAACGACGCTGGCCACCATCATTGCCAACGAGCTGGATGTGGGCTTCCAGCAGACCTCCGGGCCGGCCTTGCAGATTCAGGGCGACCTGACCGCGATTCTCACCAACCTGCGCGAACGACAGGTGCTGTTCCTCGATGAGATTCACCGCATGCAGCCTGTGCTGGAGGAAAAGCTCTACACCGCGCTTGAGGACTACAAACTCGACATCATTATCGGCCAGGGCCCGGCGGCGCGCACGCACGTGATGGAGATTCGGCCGTTCACGTTTATCGGCGCCACCACCAGGCCGGGGCTGCTGTCGTCGCCGCTGCGGTCGCGCTTCGGCATCCTGTTGCGCCTGGAGTTTTACACCGAGGAGGAGTTGCGCTTCATTGTGGAGCGCTCGGCGGAAGTGATGGGGGTGCCCATCGACGAGGACGGCGCTGCGGAGATCGCGCTTCGCTCACGTGGCACGCCGCGTATCGCCAACCGCCTGCTGCGCCGCGTCCGCGATTACGCGCAAGTCCGCGGAACCGGGACGATCGACCGGCCCACGGCCAACGCCGCACTGACCATGCTGGAAGTGGATGCGCATGGCTTCGACGAAATCGATCGCCGGCTACTGCTCACGATCATTCAGAAATACGACGGCGGCCCGGTCGGGCTGGGAACGCTGGCTGCGACCCTGGCCGAGGAAGAAGACGCGCTTGAAGAAGTGTACGAGCCGTTTCTTATTCAGATAGGGTTTCTAGATCGCACACCGCGCGGACGTGTTGCGACACGACTGGCTTATGAACACTTTGAGCTGACGATGCCGGGAAGACAGACGCCGCTGTTTTAGCGAGTTAGCTTAGCGGTTGGTCAGCAAGTTAGCAGATGAATGCATCTTAAAGGAGGTTTCCGACATGGCACTTACTGAATCCACCATGCTGGAACTGGGGACTCTTGCTCCCGAGTTCGTCCTCATCGATACAGTGACTGGCAACGAGGTTACTCTCGACCACAGCCGGGGCGACAAGGCGTTGCTCGTCATGTTCATCTGCGCCCACTGTCCCTACGTGAAGCACATCAATGAGGGTCTGGCCGCACTCGGCAAGGACTACGCGTCACGGTCCCTCGCAATCGTGGCGATCAGCAGCAACGACGCAATCGCGCACTCCGCGGACAGCCCCGCAGGACTCAAACAGCAGGCCGAGACCTTCGGTTTCACGTTCCCCTACGTCTACGACGAATCCCAAGCCGTGGCGCACGCCTACAAAGCCGCTTGCACTCCCGACTTCTTCCTTTTCGATGCCGACTTTCGGCTGGTGTATCGCGGGCAATTCGATGGGAGCCGGCCGGGCAACGACGTTCCCGTTACCGGCAGAGACCTGCGTGCCGCCATCGACCTGGTGCTTACGGGCGAGGCTGTTCCGGCAGACCAGCGGCCGTCGATCGGGTGCAACATCAAGTGGAAGGCGTGAACCAGCAGGTCGGCGTGCGCGTTTGCTAACTTGCTGACTGGGCTGTTACAGCGCCAGTCCTTTCAGATACTCACGGAACTGCGGACCGAGATCGCTGCGGCCAAGCGCAAACTCCACGGTTGCCTGTAACATGCCGAGCTTATCTCCCGCGTCAAATCTTTTACCCTCGAAGGTGTAGCCGTAGACCTTCTGTTCCTTCGCCAGCGCTTTAATGCCGTCGGTAAGTTGTATCTCGCCGCCGGCGCCGGGCTTGGTTTGCTCAAGCAATTCAAAGACGCGCGGGGTGAGGACGTAGCGGCCGATGATTGCCTGTTTTGACGGCGCATCTTCCAACTTAGGCTTCTCCACCATTCCGGTGCAGTTATAGATTCGCCAGTTATCGGGATCCTGTTCGCCGGCTAACACGCCATAGGCGCTGATGGCGGACCCTTCGATGGTCATGGTGGCCAGTACCGAGCCGCCCTTCTGGTTGAACACGTCGATGATCTGCTTGATGCAGGGGACTTCGGATGCAATCACATCGTCGGGCAGAATCACCGCAAAAGGCTCGTCACCTACAAGGTCTCTTGCGCATAACACAGCATGACCAAGGCCCAGCGGTTCCTTCTGGCGCACATAGCTGATTCTCGCGAGCGCGGACACCCCGCGGGAGACTGCGAGTAGCTGATGCTTGCCACGGCGTTCCAGCGTTGCGTCCAGTTCGAAGCTATGGTCGAAGTGGTCCTCCATCGAGCCCTTGCCGCGCCCGGTTACGATGATGACGTGCTCGATTCCCGACGCCACCGCCTCTTCGACGCCGTACTGGATAATGGGCTTGTCCACCAGCGCCAGCATCTCTTTGGGGATTACCTTAGTGGCAGGCAAAAAACGTGTGCCAAGGCCACCTGCGGGGAATACCGCTTTGCGTACTCGTTTGTTCACCTTATTATCCTCATCTCGACAATGTTCAGACCACTTTGGGTTTGTTGCGTTACAACGTTGACGAGTTATCCCCCCAACATATCGCGTTTTAGGCACTTACCGGCGCAGGCGCCAGATTGGCAAGCAACTCGTGAATCTCAAGCAGGACTTCGTCGGACCTTACAGCAGTCAAAGGATACTTCAACAGTCCCTGCGGCGTGAACTGCGCGCCGCGCTTGGCGTTTCGCGCCACGAGACGCATGAGATGCTGCGGGTCGACGGCCGCATTCTCTATGAAACGGATCTGCAGTTCGCTGCGACGGCGATCGACCTGCGCGATACCGAGATGCTCGCACTCAAGGCGCACCATGGCGGCTTCAAGCAGGTAGACGGTGGCATCGGGCGGCGCGCCGTAGCGGTCTTCCATCTCGGCGCGGACCTCGGCAACCGCTGCTTCGCTGGATGCGCCGGCGATTTTCTTGTAAAGGCGGAGTCGCTGGTTTTCTTCAGGCACATAGCTCTCGTCGATGCGGAGCGCTATGCCGAGGTTGAGTTGCGTGGCGGGGTGCTCCTCGCTGCTCTCGCCCTTCATCTCCTTGACCGCGGCCTCAAGCATGGAGGTGTAGAGCTCGAATCCGACGGCCTCGATGTGGCCGCTCTGTTCGCCGCCGAGCATGTTGCCCGCGCCGCGCAGTTCGAGGTCGAGCGCGGCAATCTTGAAGCCTGCGCCGAGGTCGCTGAATTCTTTCAGCGCGGCGAGGCGGCGGCGCGCAATGTCAGTCAACTCGTTCTCCGCGGGGATCAACAGGTACGCATAGGCGCGGCGGTTGGATCGGCCCACACGGCCACGTAACTGGTATAACTCGCTCAAGCCGTGGCGATCGGCGCGATTGATGAGCATGGTGTTGGCGAGCGGAATGTCGAGGCCGTTCTCGATGATGGTGGTGGCGACGAGCACGTCGTATTCATGGCTCATGAAGGCGAGCATGACGCGCTCGAGTTCCGTCTCGCTCATTTGGCCGTGACCGACGGCGACACGGGCCGCGGGGACAAGCTCCTGAATGCGCGCGGCGATTTCATAGATGGACTCAACGCGGTTGTGAACGAAGTAGACCTGGCCGCCGCGTTCGAGTTCCACTTCAACGGCGGAGCGGATGATCTTCTCGTCGAACTTGGCGACAACGGTCTGAATCGCCATGCGGTCCTTGGGAGGGGTCTCGATGACGCTCATGTCGCGCAATCCGACGAGAGACATGTGCAGGGTGCGCGGGATAGGCGTGGCGCTCATGGCCAGAACGTCGATCTCTTTGCGCATTTGCTTCAGGCGCTCTTTGTGGCGCACGCCAAAGCGCTGCTCCTCATCGACGACCAGCAGGCCGAGGTCCTGGAACTTGATGTCCTTCGAGAGCAGGCGGTGGGTGCCGATGAGGATGTCGACTTTGCCGGTCTCAACGCGCGCGACGATGTCTTTCTGTTCTTTCGCAGTGCGGAAACGCGAGATCATCTCGATGTTGATGGGAAACTGCGCGAATCGCTTCTTGAATGTCTCGAAGTGCTGGAAACTCAGGATGGTTGTCGGAGTGAGGACTGCGACCTGCTTGCCGTCCTGAACGGCTTTGAAGGCGGCGCGCATGGCGACTTCGGTTTTTCCGTAACCAACGTCGCCGCAAAGCAATCGATCCATTGGCGTGGTTGATTCCATGTCGTACTTGATGGCGCGAATGGCGGATAACTGGTCGTCGGTTTCGTTGTAGTCGAAGGAATCTTCAAACTCCTTTTGAAACTCGTTGTCTTTGGAGAACGCGGTGCCCTCCGCGGTGGTCCGCTGGGCGTATAACTTCAATAACTCGCCGGTCATGTCCTGCATGGCCTTGCGGACACGCGCCTTGGTCTTGGCCCACTGCTGGGAGCCAAGCCTGTTGAGGACCGGCGCGGGGCCGGCGTCGGTGGAGCGATATTTCTGGATCAGATCAAGGCGAGTTAGCGGGACATATAACTTTGCAGCTTCAGCGAATTCGAGAATCATGAACTCGACGGAGAGGCCGTCCTGCACGATCTCTTTCAGGCCCTGATATTGTGCGATGCCGTGCTCGACGTGAACGACGTAATCGCCGATGGTGAGGTCGCGAAAATCGGAGACGAAGGCTGCGGTCTTGGAACGCTTAGGTTCGGGGCGCGCGGCTACGTCGGCGTCGTCGCTGAGGTCGTTGGCGCCGAAGAGGATAAGGTTGGCGTCCGCAAAGGTGACGCCGGCCGATAGGGGCGATCGCACGATGACCGGCACGCGCAGGTCGCCGGCAAGATAGCTGCCCTCGTCGAGCATGGTTTCGCCGGGATGGGGGTTGCGGCTGCCGAGGCGGTAGGGGACCTGGTATTCGCGGAGGACCGTGGCGAGGCGCTCGACATCGCCCTGAGTTGGCGCAGCGAGGACGATGCGCGTCTCCGATGCCATGAGGGTTTTCAATTGTTCCGTAAGCGCTGGGATGGAACCGTGAAAGCGAAGGGTGGGCCTTGTGTTCAGCTCAATTTCGCCGAGGGTCGAGTCGTCGTCGAGAATATCGACTACGCCAAGCTGATCGAGATCGAGGCCCATGTGCGAGTTGAGCTGTGCCTGGAGGACTTCGGGGCGCAGATAAATGTCTTCCGGCGTGATGAGCGAACCCATGGCGGAGCGGTCGTGGCGCTGCTCGACCTTGTTCCACCAACGCTCGATCTGATTGCGGACCATGGCCGGCTCTTCGACAAACAGCACGCACTTGGACGCGAGAGAGAGCAGCGACTTTTCCGCACCGGCGACGGCGGAGAAAAACTCCCATCCGGGAAAGACGCTGACACCACCGGCTGCGGCCATCTCGATGGCCATGTCTTCGTCGGCTTCGGCGGCGTCAACATCAATGCGCTGACGATTGAGGCGCGCATGGACCGCGGCAAGCAGGCGTTCGGTGACTGGAGTTTCGGTGAGCGGGAGCAACTGGGCTTCATCGAGGCCGGACTGGGAGCGCTGAGTTTCGGGATCGAATTTGCGGATGGTCTCGATCTCGTCGCCGAAGAACTCGATGCGGACGGGACGGTCGGACTCGGGTGAATAGACGTCGAGGATGCCGCCGCGGCGGGTGAACTGGCCCGGCATTTCGACCAGGTCCATCTGCGTGTAACCGACGCTGGCGAGGTGGGCGGTGAGCACCTCGACGTCGACTTCTTCGCCGCGCTTGAGGGTGACGGCGAGGCCGGCGTAGTAGTCGCGGTCAAAGAGCTTGAGGGCGGCCGCCTCGACCGGCGCGATCAGGATGGAGACGGCGCCGGTGGCCAGCTTCCACAAGGCGGAGGCGCGCTGCTCCTGCACGTCGGGATGGGGAGAGAGGTTTTCAAAGGGGAGGACGTCGTGGGCGGGCAGGCGCACCACTTCAGAGGGATCGATGGCGCCGGTGAGCTCGCAGCCGGCCCTGAGCATGGGTTCCAGGGCTTCGGCGGCCTTGTTGTCGGCGACAACCACGATGACCGGCTGGCGGGCGGCACGAGCCATGAGCGGAATATAGAGGGCACGCGCGGTGGCGGTGAGACCAGACACACGTCTCCGCCCCGCAGCGAGGCTGAGATGCCTGCGAACGCGTTCAAAGCCCGAAGAGTGCTCCAGGTCCGCAAAGATTTCGCGGACGAACGGGAGAATCATGAGGTTCTAGTTTAGCAGCGATGGAGACGGCTGGGCCGAAAGCGGATCGAATGAATCCGCTGGTTCGCGTTGTCAACTCCCGGCGAGTTTGCGAATATCCTTGAGCAGCGCAACCAGATGGAGAGGATCGGCGGGTGATGCGACAAAATCGAACTGCTCATAGTAACGGCGAGCGTTGTCATCTTTGGCGTGGACGGCGAGCGCGCGGACGCCGGCGATATCGGCTGCTTGCATCGTGCGCAGCACAGCATCCCGCAAGAGCGCGCGTCCGACACCTTGCTTCTGCCAGTCGCGATGAACAGTCAGGCGGGCGAGGAGCATGATCGGCACCGGGTGGCGGGCCAGTCCTTTTTGCAATCGCTCCGGGGCGTCGCAGAACTCAATCTGCCCGACAGTCAAACTGTAATAGCCGATGACAACGCCATCAGCCAATCCGACATAAGTCTGCGCTGCGCCAGCACCCTGATTTTGGTGCGCGTATTTTCGCAGCCAAGTGTTTAATGCTCCTTGTCCGCAGTCGAATGCGTCGATTGGATGGTCGCGACGAAGTTTTTCGATTGACCTGGACTGGCTCATCGCGACGAGTCGGAGTCGAAGAATCCTGGCTCATCAAGGAGTTTCTGCAGGCGAGGCAACGGGCGGACGGGCGCTTCAAGAGCAGCCTGAAAAGCGGCCCATCTTTCCGCGTCCAACCCAAAGACCCGGCGCTCCGCAAGAGTCTCTTCAGCTCGCGAAAGAGCACTCTCCATCACGAAGTCGCTCATCGAGCGATGAACGGCTGATGCGGCAGCCTGCAACTTCGCCTTCGCCGACGGCGAGACCCGTACATCGAGTTTTTCCGTTCGCCGTTCTGTGAGTGTGGGCTGTGTGGCCATTCGATTTACCGTCGCTTACTCTCATATTGTCGGCGCTTGTACTGACAATGTCAAGACTGACTGACTTTTAGCATCGGGAAGCTCTTAGTCAATGCGCAGAATTCAACGGTGGCATTGAGGAGGCTCGGCAGGCTCACCCGCTTCCAGTCTGGCCAGCCAGGTATCAACTTCTTCTGCTGTCGAGTACAGGCCAGTTTCCTGATAGTGATGCCATGCGGCAAGCGCGTCCCTCTGGAGGCAAGCGCGTTTTGCCGTCTGCATCGCCGTCCTAGATTTCGTGTCAGGTGTTTCTCGATTTGCTTCTGCCATCGTCAGGCTCCGGTTCCAGTTTTTCCCCGCTATCTCATTGAATCAGATTTACTTGCCGCCGACGGCTTTGGCGAAGGAGTAGAAGAAGTCGAGGGATTTCCAGTAGGAATCGATGGGCAGCCGCTCGTCCTTGCCGTGGGCGCGCACGTCGTCGCGTTCGAGAGCGATGGCGGAGAAGCCGTAGCACGGGATGCCGACCAGGGCGAAGTAGATGGAGTCGCTGGCGCCGTTTTCCATCTCGGGCGTGACGGGCAGGCCGGGCCAGATCTGTTGAGTGAGCGAGGTCAGCGGCTCGAAGACTTCAGGGATGGGCGGGGGCGGGGACATGGCTTTGCGCTCGGGAGCCGTTTCGGAGACCACTCCGCCGTCGGAGACGTACTTCACGGTGAGCTTGTCGTCGCCGAAGATGCCGATGAGCTGTTGGCGAATCTCCTCGGGCGAGTGGCCGGGGAAGATGCGGCAATTGACGTTGGCCTGCGCGATTTGCGGAAGCGCGTTGTTGGCGTGGCCGGCGCTGAGGCGCGTGGCGACGCAGGTGGTGCGGAAATTGGAGTTGAAGCTGGGTTCCGCGGCGCTGAGGCGGCCAGCAGCGGCCAGATCGGGCGGGGTGGCAAGGATCGCCTTAAAATCGGCGGCGTTCTGCCCGGTTTCCTGGCCGGCAAGGCTCTTGAAGTAGGTGCGCGTGACCTCATTCAGCTCGAAGGGAAACGTGTACGCCTGCAGCTTGTTGAGCGCTGTGGTGAGCTCATAGATGGCATTGTCGGGGCGCGGCAAGGAGCTGTGGCCGCCGCGATTGGTGGCGGTGATCTGAAAGTCGGAGTAGACCTTCTCAGTAGCTTCGACATCGGCCACAACGGCGTGGCCGTGGTCGAGTTCAATGCCACCGGCGTCTGGATTGATGACGAAGGCCGCGTCGACCAGTTCACGATGCTGCTGGGCCAGCCAGTTGGCGCCGTTGAATTTACCGCCCTCTTCATCGGCGGTAAGCGCGAGAATCAGGTCACGCTTCGGTTTCCAGCCCTCGCGGTGAAGGCGCAGGAACGTCCATACGAGCGCGGCATCGCTGTCTTTCATGTCCTGGGTACCGCGGCCGTAGTAGTAGCCATCCTTCTCGACGAACTCGAAGGGGTCGGTAGACCAGTCGGCGCGCAGTGCCTGGACTACATCCATGTGGCAGAGGAAGAGGACGGGTTTTTCAGTGGGTGTACCGGCGGCGCGGAAGCGGACGACGAGGTTTTGCTTGCGCTCATTGGGACCGAGCAGGTGTACGTCTTCGGCGGGAAAGCCGGCATCGAGGAAGAGCTTCTGCATGGCCGCGGTGGCGGTGGTGACGTTGCCAAGCGGCGTATCGGTAGTGTTGATCTCGATGAGCTGCTTGAGGAGGTCGCGGGCTTCCGCGCGATCCGCGTCAGAGGCTTTGAACAGCGGGGTTTGGGCCAACGCGGCAGGGGTGAGGCAGATGGCAGCGATGCCGGCCACGAGAACAACGAGAGCGATCGGGGAGAAAGCCATGTTTTGGCGCATGTGCGCATTGTACTGCGGAGCCCCATGGAGTTTCGCCAGGAAAATTGGCGTTGCCCCTGTTTGCTTGAGGGCGCGTAATCGATTTATCGTGTACCCACGAAACAATCGAGGTGCGTTATGCATTGCAAGTTTCTGACCGCCGCTTCTCTCGTCCTATTCACCGTCACCGCCGCAGCACAATGGGCAGATAAGCCGGTGACTCGGCCGAGGATCACGGGCATCTCTCATATTGCGGTGTATACCTCCGACCCCGCGGCTACCGACCATTTTTACCGCGAGATTATCGGCGCGTTGAAGATGGCTGACCCGGAGAATCCCAAGGGTGTGCGCTACGCGCTGAGCGCGACGCAGTTCATTGAGGTGCTGCCGCTGCCCGCGGACGCGGGCATCGATAGGCTGGATCATACGGCGTGGAATACGGACGACGCGGAGGCCATGCGGCGCTACCTGGGCTCGAAGGCGTGGAAGGTGCCGGGCCAGGTGGAAAAGGGCGCGGACGGGAGCCGCTGGTTTACGGTGAAGGACGCCGAAGGCAACAAGGTGGAATTCGTGCAACTGCCGGAGAATCTGAAATCGCTCTCGGTTCCCACGGCGATTGGCACGCATATTATTCACGTCGGATTTCTGGTGCATAGCCGCGCCGTTGAGGACACATTTTACCGGGACCTGCTGGGCTTCAAGCCCTACTGGTTTGGCGGCATGGTCGAGGGCAAAATCGACTGGGTAAGCCAGCAGGCGCCGGACAGCCACGACTGGCTGGAATACATGCTCACGAGCGGACCGTCGGGATCTGGGATTCCGAAGACGATGTCGCAGCAGACACTGGGCGTCCTGGACCACTTCTCGATCGGCGAAATCTCGGTGGACATGGCCTACAAGAAGCTTGCAGACGGCAACCGGCTCAGCGGACGGCACGATGACCAAACGAAGATCGGCAAGGANNATGAACTATCACGCCAGCGAGAAGCCGTGCTGCTCGCCGTTTACTGCGGAAGATCCGGCGGAGTAAGCTACACTTCTCACACGCCAGAACATACTGAAGCCGGGTGCCAGGGGTTTCTTTTCTCTACGGACAGGGGCTAACAAAAACCCCGGCCAGCGGTGGTCTGTTTCCCCTCGCACGAAAGGACTCACCCATGCCGAAGCTTAGAGCTTTTTCGATGTTCGCTTGTGCAGCGGCCTTGCTTGCCCTGGTTCCCATCCAGCTCTGCGCGCAGGGTTTGATTGCCGCTCCCGACCGCAAGCCGGGCGAGGGGATGGGCCCCTTCAAACGGCTGGTCATCCGCGGAGTCACGGTCATTGACGGCACGGGCGCCGCTCCTCAAGGGCCGATGG
Source organism: Acidobacteriaceae bacterium (assembly GCA_003166055.1). The sequence continues at coordinate 1,778 of PMWR01000229.1, read as the reverse complement.
ATGTTGTCGTCGAAGGAGGCAAGATCGCCGACGTCGTCGATGTGGGCGTTCCGCACCGGCCCATCGATCCGAAGAAGCGTCCGGCCAAGGGCGATTACGAGATCGATGGCACGGGAATGTACCTGCTGCCCGGCTTTGTCGATACGCACGTTCACTACGGAGACGCCCAGAAGGCTCCTCAAGCTGAGTACGCGAACAAGCTCTGGCTGGCTCACGGCGTCACCACGGTTCGCGGCGTTCCGGGCGGACCGCTCGACTGGACGCTCAAGGAGCGGGAGCGCTCGTCAAAAAACGAGATTGTTGCGCCGCACATCTTCGTCTATCAGCCAGCCTTCAGCGGTGACGGCTGGAAGGGATCTCCGGAACTGACTCCGGAGCTCGGCCGCAAATGGGTGGACTTCATCGCGGATAAGGGCGCCGATGGCGTGAAGCTCTTCGGCGGCGACCCGGAGGTGGTGGCTGCGATTCTCGACGAGGCCAGGAAACGCCACCTGGGCTCGCTCGCCCACCTGGGCCAGGAAAGCGAACCGCGCCTCACAGCGCGCATCGCCGTCGATCTGGGTCTGCGCACGGTCACGCATAGTTACGGGCTCTTCGAGTCGCTTTTGAAAGACACCTCGATCCAGAATTACCCCGTGGGGCAGAATTACAACGACGACTCAATGCGCTTTGGCCAGATCGCCCGCAACTGGGACAAGGTCTATCCGCGAGGCTCGGCCCAGTGGAACGACTTTCTTGCCGATCTCAAGGCTCATGACGCCACCATGAACCCGACGCTGGCGATCTACTCCGCAGGCCGGGACCTGATGCGCGCCTACACCGCCGAATGGCACGATAAATATACCCTGCCCTCCCTCATGGAGTACTACCAGCCCAACCGCGAAAATCACGGCTCCTACTGGTATTACTGGACAACCGAGGACGAGGTGGCATTCAAGAACTACTACCGGGTCTGGGAAGACCTCATCAAGGATTACAACCAGATGGGTGGCCGGATCACGGTGGGCACCGATGCCGGGTTTATCTACCAGACCTACGGGTTCACCTACATCGAGGAACTTGAGCTGCTGCGCGAGGCCGGTCTGACGCCGCTGGAAGTGATCCGCGCCGCCACCTACAATGGCGCGGTCGAGTTGCAGAGTCCAAAGCAGGACACCATTGACTTTGGCATTATCCGGCCCGGCAAACAGGCCGACCTGGTGCTCGTGGACCAGAATCCGCTCGAAAACCTGAAAGTCTTCTACGGAACCGGATGGATGAAGCTGAACGACGAAACGGGCAAAGTGGAACGCGTAGGCGGCGTCAAGTACACCATCAAGGACGGAATCATCTACGAACCGAAGAAACTGCTTGCCGACGTTGCCCAGATGGTCGAGGAGCAAAAGAAGAAACTCAAAGGGAAGACCATTGTCCGCCAGGGCATCCCTGTGACCATTGAGTAGTTTGTAAGGTGCAGGACAACACGCGAGCATTTGCGCGATTTCGCGCTTCGGGTTGCAGCCATGGCCGGCAGCGGTGCGCCTTCGCCGCGCTAAAATCAACCCATGTCCGCCACAGTCGCCCCCGACGTCCTGAGCAA
>PMWR01000229.1:0-182 GCA_003166055.1 Acidobacteriaceae bacterium | reverse complement strand
CAGATTTCGCAGTTCGACAAGCCGATTGCCGAGCATGGATTCATCGAAGTGCCGACGCCACACGGGCCGAAGCGCATCGGCATCACGCGCCTGCACATGGAAGAGGACGCGGGCAAGAGCCTGCACGACGGGTTTGCCGACTCGACCACGCGGACGTATCTCGACCTGAACCGCTGCGGCAC
>PMWR01000350.1 GCA_003166055.1 Acidobacteriaceae bacterium | reverse complement strand
ATTTCGCGCGGGGTAATGGTGAGCCGCTGCCCGGCTTTGAGCAGCACGGCCTTGCCCTCTTTCAACTTGCCGGTGCGGATTTTGGGCCCTTGCAGATCGCCGAGAATGCAGAGCGGCTTGCGTTCTTCGCGGCTGACNNCCTGCGCGTACCAGATCGCGGAAGACAGGCTCCGTGTTGGAGGCGGGCCCGAGAGTGGCGACGATTTTTGCGCGGCGTTGGGATGCTGAATCGATCAGGCTTAGTTCTGCAAACGGCATAAGAATACTCCAAATTTGGTTCAGTCAGGGAAGAGGGTTAAACGGTTGACGACCCGCTTCATTGTACACGGAGGGTACTGAGCCACCCCACGGACGAAGGCCTGTCCGCGGGGACCCCGGGTGAGCCAACCACGGACCACCAGAGGTTACCGCCTGTCTCAAGAGGCTGGGTGGACCACACCCCGGCTTCTTCAGTATGCGCCGTGCGGGATGCGACGGTCGGTGAGGATGGTCACTGACTGGAAGGCGGTGATTCCAATTGAACGGCGGCGGTAAACTGCGTCTCGCGTTTCCGATAAAGGGCGCCGTTCATCTCGGCGCCAATCAGCACGCTGAATGCGGTGATGTAGAGCCAGACGAGCGTGGCGATGCCGGCGCCGAAGGAGCCGTAGAACATGGAGTAATCGGCGACTCGCGTGACATACCAGCCGAAGGCCAGCGTGGCCGGGAACCAGATCAGAGTCGCGGTGATAGCGCCGGGAAGCACCAATTGCCAATGCTCCTTGCGCCTGGTACCGAAGTGGTAAAGAACGGCGAGGACCGCGGCGCTGGTAACCATCGCGAGGGACCAGCGCACGATCCGCCAGAAGACCAGCACGACGTGGCGCAATTCATGGTCGGAGTTGTCAATCATCCAGGCTTCAATCTGATGGCCGAAGACGACCAGGAGCGTGGCCAGCGAGAGAGGAACCAGGGCAATGGCAACCAGCAGGAGGGCCCGGAAGCGCCGGCCCCAGAAGCTCCACGCATCGCGCCGCAGGCGGTAGGCGCGGCGAAAGCCCTCCATAAAGGAGAGCATCATGCCCAGCCCGGCAAAGAGGGTGAGGCTGGCGGCCGACCAGATGACCTGCCCGGAGTGGATGCGGCTGGAGACAACGTAGGACTGGAGCAGATTCATGGTGTCGGCGGGGAGAAACTGCTCGGAGATGCCACGGATTTCACCTACCAGCGTGGTTCCCTCGGGCATCTGGGCGAGCAGCGTGGTGAGCACAAGGAGGGCGGGAAACAGCATCAACATCCCGGAGTAGGCGGCGGCTTTGGCCGTGTTGAGCACGTCGTGGTCGAGAGCCTGGCCGATCGCGTCCCGGAGGGAGATGAAGAAGTTTTTCATGCGCTTCAAAGCCAAGAGTAGAGCATTTCAGGGGCTTTGGGCGAGATGACTTTTCCGATCGGCGGAGGGCGTGGGTAATCGGCGGCGCAAGGAACGGCCAGAGCCGGGAAGGTGGTGTGCCGGACGGCTCTGACGGTCCAGGGACTGACGGTTTATGATGGCCGGGCGATGAGAACCTCTTCAAACCGGGCATCCCGGAATGCGATCTGTCTGCTGTTGGCGATGGGCTTTGGCTGGATGATGGCGATTGGCTGGACGGCAAGTGCCCAGGGCAAGCCTGTTCCCAATGCCCAACTGGCTTCAAAGGAATTGAATGCGCGGGTTGACGCGCTCTTGAAGAAGATGACGCTCGACGAGAAGGTCGGGCAGTTGGTTCAGTTTTCCGTTGGTTCGGCCACCGGACCGAACGCTTCCAACCTCAGTTACGACGAACTGGTAGCCAAGGGCGAAATCGGTTCCATGCTGAACGTGGTAGGCGCACAGGCGACCAATCACTATCAGCACATCGCTCTGGAGAAGTCGCGGCTGCATATTCCCATTCTGTTTGGGGAAGACGTGATTCACGGCCACCGGACCACCTTTCCGGTTCCTCTAGCCGTGGCGGCAAGCTGGGACCCCGCCGCCGCCGAAACAGTGGCGCGTTATGGAGCGGTGGAAGCGCGCGCCGACGGCATTCCATGGGTCTTTTCGCCGATGGTGGACATTGCGCGCGATCCGCGCTGGGGACGCATTATCGAGTCGAATGGCGAGGATCCATACCTGAGTTCAGCGTTGGCACGGGCGTGGGTGAGGGGCTACCAGCAGGACGATCTTTCCAAGCCGGACTCCGTTGCGACCAGCGTGAAGCACTTTGCCGCGTACGGCGCGGCCATAGCGGGGCGCGATTACAACGCGACGGACATGAGCGAGATCACGCTGCGCCAGGTGTACCTGCCGCCTTACCACGCCGCGGTTGAGGCGGGAGCGGCCACGCTCATGAGCTCGTTCAACTCCATCAACGGGATTCCCGCGACGGCCGATCCTTTTACGCTGACGCAGATTCTGCGCAAGGAGTGGGGGTTTGACGGGTTCGTTGTGTCAGACTGGGGCGCGGTGTCGGAACTGATCAACCATTCCATCGGGGATGGGCCAACGGTGGCTCGGAAGGCGCTGGAAGCGGGCGTGGATATGGACATGGAGGGCAACCTCTATGGCACCACCATCGCGGCGCAGGTGCGGGCGGGCAAAATTCCCGAGACCGTGGTGGATGAGGCGGCGCGGCGGGTGTTGCGGGTCAAGTTTGCGCTCGGACTGTTCGATCATCCGTATACCGCGGAGGGTCCGGTTTATGACGCCACGCCGGAACGGCGGGCAGCGGCGCGCAAGGTAGCGGAAGAGACGTTTGTTCTGCTGAAAAACGAGCCGGTGGAGGGTGTGGGGACGCTGCTGCCGCTGAGGGCGAAGGTGAAAAAGGTGGCCCTGATCGGTCCGCTGGCGGATAACCAGCGCGAGATGCTGGGCGCATGGGCGGTGACGGGCGATCCGAAGTACGTGGTCACGCTGCGGACGGCGCTTCAGGAGCGGCTGAGCAAGATCGAAGGCGGGCAGTTGCTCTATGCCGAGGGCTGCGGGCTGCTGAGCGGCGAGGATGCCAACGTGCTGAAGCGGGTGAGTTTCAGCGGGCCTGCGGTGGCTGACGATCGCGCGCCTGTTCCGGACGACGCCAGGACCATCGCCGAGGCAGTGGAAACTGCGAAGCAGGCCGATGTGGCCATTCTGGCGCTGGGCGAGAGCGCGGACTGGATGGAGGGCGAGGCGTCAAGCCGGGTGCATCTGGGATTTACCGGCTCGCAGGAGAAGCTGCTGGAGGCGGTTGTGGCTACCGGCAAGCCTGTGATTCTGGTGGTGTTGGCGGGCAGGCCGCTGGTGCTGAAGTGGGCCGCGGGACATGTTCCCGCGATCCTGGAGGCGTGGAGCCCGGGGGTTGAGGCGGGACACGCACTGGCAAATGTGCTGTTTGGCGACGTGAACCCGTCGGGCAAGCTGCCATCGAGTTTTCCGCGTGCCGTGGGGCAGGAGCCGCTTTATTACGCTCAACTTCCCACGGGACGGCCGGCGCATGGAGACTTGAGCCACATGCCGGAAAACTCGCTGGAGAAGTTCATGTCGCGCTATGTCGACGAGGACAATTCGGCGCTGTTTCCGTTTGGGTGGGGACTGAGCTATACGCGGTTCAGCTATGCGCAACCGACGATTACCGGCGCGGTGGTACCGGTGAAACAGGTTCTGGCGACGCGAAACGGGCCGGTGGCGACTGTGGGCGTGGATGTGACGAACACGGGCAGCGTGGCGGGCACGGAGGTGGTGCAGCTCTATATACGGAACACGGACGCGAGCGTGGAGCAGCCGGTAAGGGAGCTGAAGGGGTTTCGACGCGTANNGAGATGGAGCGGACTGTGGAGCCGACGACCTACAGGATATGGGTAGGGGGCAGCTCGCTGGCGAAGGCGGAGACGGCGCTGGTGGTGGAATAAAAGCAGGGATCAGGGATCAGGGGTCAGGGATCAGAAAAGCGCGGCTGCTGCGGGATTGAGTGCTGCTGCGGGGCTACCTGAAGAGTGCGGTTGCGCCATGGCCTGCGCGGTTATTGTTGCTGCGGGAGATGGTGCAGGAGGCTGTCGAAGCAGGCGGGGATCTGCGCGTCCCATTCGCCCCAATCGTGGGCGCCTGGCCTGGTGTGGAACTCGTAAGCGAAAGGTCGGGCCTGGAGGCGGGAGGCGAAGCGGCGGATGGGTTCGAGGAGCGGTTCCTGCTCGCCGGCGGAAATGAAGATGTATGGAGTGACATCGGGGTTGGCGGATTGGACCAGATGGAATGGGTCGCTGGCGAGGCGGGTTGGACTGCCGGCGGGGCCGAAGAGGGTACGGAAGCGCATGCTTTGGCCCCAACGCCTCAGAGTGAAGCGGCGGCTGGGGACATCGATGGCGGGGCTGATGGCGCCAGCGAAGACGAAGAGGTCGGGCCGGGCGAGGGCTAACTTGACGGCGGCGAATCCGCCCATGGACACGCCGATGATGGCGCGGTTTTCGCGGTCCCTTGCGGCAGGAAAACGGGATTCGACGTCGGCGATGAGGTCGTTGACGAAGTAATCTTCGTAGCGGTCTTGGGGCTTGAGGGCGGCGTTGACGAAGTAGGAAGAGCCACCTTCGGGCATGACGAGGATGAGCCCCTGAGCGGCGTAACGGGCAACATCGGAATAGTTTGACCAATTCTGGAAGGCGCCGCCATTGCCGTGGAGCAGATAGACCACGGGGAGTTTCTGGCCGGGGGAGAGTTTGGCGGGGAGATAGACGCGGTAGGGCATGTCGCGATGGAGAGCGGCGGAGTGAAACGTGACGTCCTGCATTTTGACGCCGGGAGATTGGCGGGGATGGTCGGGCTGGGGCTGCGGAGCGGGATGGCAGCCGATGAGAAGCAACGCGACAGCGACGAGGACGGGCAACGTTGGGCGCGAAATGCCAACTATTTTCATCGAGAAAACGATTCTAACTCGACTTTTATGGTGTGTGTGCAGGTACACTGGCGTGACACAGGAGGGATAGCCCCATGCAAACGCGGATACAGGGCACGACTATGCCCGTGCTGGATGTGCAGCTCGACCCGAACGAGAGTGTGTTCTCAGAGAGCGGCGAGCTCTCATGGATGACGTCCTCTATTCAAATGACGACGCATACGCAGATGGGCGGAGGCGGCGGGCTGTTTGGCGTGCTGAAGCGGGTGGCCGGCGGCGGCAGCTTGTTCATGACCGAGTACCGGGCGTACCAGTACCCCGGCGAGGTGAGCTTTGCCACCAAGGTGCCGGGACACATTGTTCCGGTGCAGGTGGGACATGGCGTGGATTACATGGTGCACCGGCACGGTTTCCTGTGCGCTACCGATGGCGTGACCATCGGGGTGGGCTTCCAACAGTCGCTGGGCGCGGGGATTTTCGGCGGTGACGGATTCCTGCTGCAGAAGCTGAGCGGGCAGGGCACGGCGTGGCTGGAACTGAGCGGCGAATTGATTATGAAGCAACTTGCGCCGGGCGAGGTGCTGCGCGTGCATCCGGGACATGTGGGTGCGTTTCACACGACGGTGGCGTTCCAGATCACGATGGTTCCGGGACTGAAGAACGCGATCTTCGGCGGGGATGGGCTGTTTTTGGCGGTGCTGCAAGGGCCGGGGACGGTGTGGTTGCAGACGCTGCCGATTTCGCGGCTGGCGCACCAGATCGGCGAGTATCTGCCGCACGGCGAGAGGCGCGCGGTGGGGCCGGCGGTGGGCGGCGGACTGCTGGGCGGGATTGTGGGTTCGATTCTTAGCGGGGACCAGTGAAGCAGGGAACAGGGAACTGGGAACAGGGAATAGGGATTAGAAAAGCAGGGGACAGCGTACAGTGAAGCAGTGTGCGGCTTGCTGGTTCGGTGTTTTGCTGCATTCATTCCCAGGTCGCAAAATCGAGGCATGGGGCACCCGGTCGGGTGCGTCGAATCGATTCTGAGATCTCAGGGGACTAGACTTAGAGCAACCGATATTCTGTTTGTGCCAGGTGAGAACGGATGGCCGGCGTTTCCGGGAAGACGCGCAGTTTGCGCAGCGACATTGTTTTTGCATTTGGGCTTGCGCTGGCGTGCGCCCTGGCGTGGCTGGTGCGCGATGTGCTGATGCTGCTGTATGTCAGCGCGCTGTTTGCCGTGGTGCTTACGCCAGTGGTGGGCAAGATCGCCAACCTGCGGATCCGGGGCCGGCAACCATTCAAGAGAATTGCAATCCTGGTAATGCTGGTGGGGGCGGCCGCGGCATTGACGGCCTTCGGCTTTCTGGCGATTCCGCCGGTGCTGAGGGACCTGCAGCAGTTTGCCGGCGAGATGCCGACGCGTGTGCCTGCTCTGCTAAGCAAGCTGAAGGCGATTCCTCTTGCCGATCATTTGAACACCGACGAGATTACCGCGAAGGTGCAGGATTTTGCGAGCCAGGCCGCGACCTATCTGATCCTGTCGATTCGGGATTGGGCAGGCAACTTATTGGATATTGCGATGGGGTTGATCCTGACGATTTATTTCATGCTGGAAGGCGAGCATGCTTACCGTTGGTTTCTCTCGTTCTTTCCGCCGGAAAGCCGCGACCGGCTGGACAAGACGCTGCGGCGGGCGGAGATTCGGATGGGCAAATGGCTGTTTGCGCAGGGCAGCCTGATGCTGATTCTGGGGCTTTTCAGCACNNGTGCTGGGGATTGCGGTCTTCTATCTTGTTTACCTGCAGGTGGAGAACTCCTATCTCACTCCGCGCATTATGAAGAAAAGCGTGGATCTGCCGGGGTTGGCGATTCTAGTGGCTTTGCTGATGGGTTCGGCGCTGGCCGGGGTGGTGGGCGCGATGGTTTCCGTGCCGACGGCGGTGCTGGTGGCGGTGCTGCTGGATGAGTATTTGGTGCGGAAAGAGCCTGCGGTTAGCTAGTCAGCGCGCCAGCGATTCAGCCAGCCGGCGGGAAGGCTGCTTTTCCGCTCTGTCCTTCCAAAAATTGCATTCGACCGGCGGATCATGAGGCGTTTACGGAGGTTTTGAAGCTATCTTTGAGCGGCTGCGGTCTTGATTTCGGCTTGTACGGCGGCTTTCATAACGCCGCAGTTGGAGAGGAAACGGACCAGGCTTGAGGTCAGTGGTTCGCCGGTTTCGGCGGCGGTATTCGTCGTTCCCACGCGCGGGTCCAAAAGCTCGCCCAAGGATGGGGCACCCAGTGTATCCGATGGTTGAGATTTGGCCATGCGGAGGTCGCCGGTACCCTGGGCGTCCAACAGCAGTTGTGTCAGTTTGCGGGCCAGGTCGAGGTCGAAGCTCTCCGAGACAAAGACGAGCTTGCCGCGGGTGGTGATGACAACGGGGCCTTCATTGGTGGAAAAGGCCTGTTCCTGCTGGCCCTCGGGGACGGAGTGCTTGTCGGCAGGCTGTGCGTCGACGGGCTTCAACCCTGAGTATTTGCGGCCGAGGTCGTCGGCATAGAGCTTGGCGAAGGCCTGGGCGGAGGCTGCGTTTCTCCATGCGGAGAGATAGAAGATGGCGAGGGATTTGGTGGTGGCTTGCTCCGCGGGGGTTGCGTTGAGGCGCTGGCCGGCCCAGTAGATGCCGCCGTCCCAGGCGGGAGTGAGGTCGCGGGCCGCTTCGTCGCCGCCGAAGATTTCGGCGAGGATGTGGAGATCGAGCTGGCCGACCTGGCCGATGTCGTAGGGCCTGTAGAGCTTGTCGACGAGGGGATGAATGTCGGGCATGAGAGGCACGGCGGGAACGTGCTTCTTCTCGTATTCGATGGGGTTGATGATCTCCCACGAGGAGGTGGGCGGGCGGTCGAGTGCGCCGGCAAAGGCAGCGGCCTGACCCTTGTCCATCCAGATGTCCTGCTCGAAGCTGAGGCCCTCGCGATAGGGAAAGAGCAGCGACTCCGAAAGCAGGATGGGGGCGCGGGCGAGGACTGGAGAGCTGTCCGAAGTGGCCATCTGTTTTTCGACGAAGTCCATGACCTCTGGATTTTTGACGAGGCTCTTGCCCATGGGCTTGAGGATGTAGTCCATCATGACGGCGGTGGCCTGGCCCTCGGCGACGGCATCGCGAGCGTCATCCATTTCGTCTCTGGCGATGTGGTCGGAGTCGCCGGCTGCGTCGGTCGATACATCGTCGGGGGTCTGGTCGTTCCATTTTTCGAGATCGGAGTGCTGGTCCTGGAGGGCGTGCGTGAGTTCGTGGGCCAGGACGGGCTTTTGCTCCTCGACGTCGATCCAGTCCATCATGTTGACGGTTTTGGTTTTGGCGTCGTAGTAGGCCTCGATTTGCTCGGTGAGAAGCGCGAGCAGAAACGGCTTGAGGTCGAAGTCGTGGTCAAGCAGGCCGAACTTCTTCATGACGATCTCGCTGCGCTGGAGGCGCTTGGCGTCCTTGTCGTCGTTGAACTTTTCTTTCATGTAGGCTTCGACGGCGGCGCGGTTGGTGATCTGGCGCTTGACGTCGCTCTTGATGGGCAGGCCGGTCTCCTGGGAGGAGAATTTGAGCAGCTCGTCGACCAGGGAGAATAGCTCCTTGGCCTGCTCGGGAGTGATGTGGGATTCGCCCTTGGAAGTGGATGCGGAGGGAGGAGTGACGGTGGCGGGTTGCTGAGTCTGAGCAGCGGCGAAAGCTGACGCGAGGCAGAGGATCGCAGCCAGCAGGACGGCCTGGCGACCTTCCGCGCGCTTACCTCTGGTCGATGTCGATGGATGGCAGCCTGCCTCCAGCACAACTTGATGCTTCCTCATTCACTCTCCAATTGGTGCGTGGACCGGATTCATGCCGCGAAGGCCTGAAAACCAGCATCTTCTTCCAAGGCTATAATCAGGATGCGGTCTGGAGCCAGGTTTCCACGGGAAATCTGCGCGCCGGGCCGGAGAAAAGTTCCCCTATGATCGAAACCGTATCCGACGCATCGACTCCAGTGACTCCATTGGCTGCGCTGTTGGCATCCGCGGCGAAAGCTTCTAAAAATCCAGCGTATCAACGAGGCGCCCATCCTTTTGCCGCCTACCCTTTGACCGTCTATCGCGGCGTGCTGACCCCACGAGAGTTGGACGCGCCTGCGCAGGAAACGGCGGCGCTGGCCGAGGGCGCGGCGGTTCACGATCTGGGCTGGCTGCGGCGGATCGCGGTACGCGGCGAAGACCGCTTCCGGTGGCTAAGCGGCATGGTTACCAATATGGTCAACGACCTGGGACCCAACGAGGGCGCCTGGAACCTGGTGCTGAATGCGCAGGGGCGGATTCAGGGCGACCTGATGGTCTGGCGCGAGGGCGATGAAATTGAACTGGAGATTGCGGCCGATCAGTACGAAAAGCTGGTCGCTCACCTGGACCACTTCATCATCATGGACGATGTGGAGCTGGCGCCGCTGACGGGCGAAACCGCGGCGGGCCTGGCTGCTATCGGAGTGACAGGGCCCAATGCGGATGCGGTGCTGGGCCGGGCGGGATTGCCGGTGCTGGCGAAACCGCTGACCAGTACTCGCGTGGAGTGGAACGGAATGGACCTGCGCATTACCCGCGGATACGGCGTGCTGGGGGCACACTATGCGCTTTGGGTGCAGGCAGCCGGGCTCGGCAAGCTGTGGAAGTACCTGCGTACGGCGGGAGCGGTCGCGGTGGGATCCAGGTCGCTGGATGCGTTTCGGATTGCGGAAGGGATTCCGGTGTACGGCGTGGATATGGTGGAGCGGGATTTGCCGCAGGAGACCGGGCAGATGCGGGCGCTCAACTTCAACAAGGGGTGCTACCTGGGGCAGGAGATTGTGGAGCGGATCCGCTCGCGGGGAAATGTGCACAGGCATCTGCGGCAGCTTGAGATCGATGGGCCAGTGCCGTCGAGCGGGACCGAGTTGACGTTGGACGGGGCGGTTGCCGGCGAGATTCGCAGCGCGGCGGCGCTGCCGCTGCCCGAGGGAAATCGGGTGTTTGCGCTGGGGATGATGCGCGGTGAAGCCGAAGTGAAGTCGCAGAACTTTCAGTACGGCGCTGGGGCGGAGAAGGGAACGGCGAGGATTTTGAAAGAGCGGAGTTAGCGAGGTTCGTGTTGTTAGCGGGTTTAGCAATGCTGCGAGTTATTGAGTGACTCAATTGGTTTTAGGAAATGGATACGTGGAAAAATGAGCGATGCACCCAAGTTTGAAGTGATTGACCGCCGGAAGTTCAAGGCGGAAGAGGAAGAGCACGAGAGCGCGCAGCGGCCGGCGGAGCCTGCGACGGCGCCGGAAGTGTCGAGCGGCGGCCCGCAGCTGGTGGTCAACGAAAGCAAGCAGGAGGCCGCCGCGGCTGTTCACGAGAGCGCGTTGGACGAGGGGGATGCGGGTGGCATTCCGCCCGCGCCGACCGCCGAGGAGAGCCACGAACAGAAGAACGCGTACGAGGCCTCCGCACAACGGCTTGAGGATTTGCTGCGCGCGCAAAATCCGGGCATGGGACCGCAGCCGGCGATCACGTTTGAGCACCTGGTGCAGCAGTTCTACGTCTCCGCCATGATCCAGATGGGCGCGGGAGCGCAGGATGGTCAGCGGCCGCGGGTGGATATTGTGGGCGCCCGCACCACCATCGACCTGCTGGGCGTGTTGGCCGAAAAGACGCGCGGCAACCTGACGGAGGCCGAGACGCGCACGCTGGACTCGGTGCTGTTCGAGGTGCGGATGGCTTTCCTGGAACTGACCAGCATGATCAGCGTCCAGGCCATGCAGCCGCCGCAGGGGCCGCCGCCGGGGAAAAGATAAAGACAGGGACTAAGGGACCAGGGACTAAGGCACAAAGACCCGGTTCTGCGAGAGGCTATGGACGGGCGGCTGACATTTCTGGGGACGGGAACGTCGATGGGGGTTCCCACGGTGGGGTGCGGCTGCGCGGTGTGCACCTCGACGGACCCCAGGGACCGGCGGCTGCGGCCTTCGGTGCTGGTGCGCTGGAACGATCCAACCCTGAAGCCTCTTTCCGACCCACCCTTTCCGCGGGAGGAAGCGGAATGGATGGGGTTCGGGGCTCATGTCGGGCATCCGGTGATGGAGCGGGTGGTGGTCATTGACACCGGGCCGGATTTTCGCGAGCAGGCGCTACGGAACAGGCTGAAGCGGGTGGACGCGGTGTTCTATACGCACTCTCATGCCGACCACATCTTTGGGCTNNATGGAGATTGCGGGATTCCGCTTTGGCAATGCGGCTTACCTGACGGACGTGAGTTCGATTCCGGAGGAGAGCTTTGCACTGTTGGAGGGGTTGGAAGTGCTGGTGGTTTCAGCGCTGCGCCACAAGCCGCATCCCAGCCACGCCACGGTGGACCAGGCGGTGGGTTGGGCGCGGCGGATCGGCGCGCGGCAGACCTTTTTCACGCACATTGCGCATGAACTGGGCCATGAGGCGACCAACCGCTCGCTGCCGGCCGGCATGGCGCTGGCCTATGACGGGCTCGAGCTGGCTGTGAGCTTATGAGTATGGATGCGGCAGGCATGATTCCCGTTTATAGGTCTGTCGGGGAGATTCCGGCCGGGTTTGGCCCATCGGTGGGCGCGATCGGGAACTTCGACGGCGTTCATCGAGGGCATACGCGGATTCTTTCGGCGGTGTTGGATGAGGCGCGCGCGCAGGGGATGCGTGCCGTGGCGATCACGTTCGATCCGCACCCGGAACATTTTCTTCGGCAGGAGGAAGCGCCAAAGTTGCTCACGCCGCTGGACGAACGGCTGCGGCTGCTTAAGGGGACAGGGATCGACGCGGTGGTGGTGCTGCGGTTCGATGCGGAGCTGGCGGGGCGGTCGGCGCGGGAGTTTGTGCGGTCGATTCTGGTGGACCGGCTGGGGTTGCGTTCGCTGCACGAGGGCGGCAATTTTCGCTTTGGGCATCGAGCCGAGGCGGGAGTTGAGGAGTTGAAGGAGTTTGGCGCGGAATTTGGATTTGAAGTGCATCTGCATCAGGCGGTGCGGGCGCATGGGATGGAAGTTTCGAGCTCGGCGATCCGGGCCCTGGTTGCGGCGGGCGATGTGCGCCGGGCACGATGGATGCTGGGACGGCCGTTTGGGGTGAAATCGACGCCGGCTCGGGGACGCGGGATCGGCACAAAGCTGCTGGTGCCGACGGTGAACCTGGCGCCGTATGCGGGATTGCTGCCGGGATTCGGCGTGTATGTGACTCGTCTGACAGTTCAGGCTTCGGGGGCCGCGCGATGCTTTCAGTCGGTAACGAATGTGGGCAACCGGCCTACATTTGAAGGCGCGGGGTTCGGGGTGGAGACGCATATTCTTGGTTTCGAGCCGATAGAGCTTAACGACGACACGCCTGTGGAGTTGGAGTTTTTGTTGCGGCTGCGCGGGGAGATTACGTGGCCATCGCCGGACGCATTGAAGGCGCAGATATTCAAAGATGTGGCACGGGCGAAGAGATATTTCCGGCAGCTTTAGTGAACCTGGCCTGCCGAGTTCTCAAGAACGACGTTGGACAGGATCGCCGTGTCGGACTTGTCGGGCAGGTGCGAACAGAAGCCGATGCCGACATAAAACAGCCCGTCGATGTGCAGCTCGATGGGCGGGCCAAACTGGTGCATCGGTTCGCCTTCGAGACTGACGAAGAGCGCGAAAGAGTCGCCACGCTTTTCGATGCCGATGCGGCGGGCCATAACGGGCACCAAGCTGTCAGGGCTTTCGCCGCCGGGACGGCCGCGCCCGCCAATGCGATACTCCATGTCTTTGACTCGGGCGCCCCTCTCGGGGCGCTGAGCCAGGTGGATCATGCCCAGACCGTGGAGGGCAACAATGGCCTCCTTCGAGTCGTCGTCGAGACTCTGGCGAATGATGAGAACAGCCTTGCGGTCGCCGTACCCGTTCGGATCAGGGAAGGCGACATCGGCCGCCAGCGAAACGTCGCCGGACATCTTCTTCCAGAGGTAGCGAAACTCGTCGCGCGAGTACCAGATGTTGTATCCGGCAGAGTGGATGGTGTATTGCTTCGAGGCGGCCTCGTAGGTTGCGCTGCCGGGGACGATTGCGCTTCCAACGTCGGACTGACCGTCGAAGATCCCAATCGGCGTATCGAAGTTCCTGCTCGGCTTGTGAAAGTCCGCCGGTGGCGCCACCTGAACGTGCGTGGCGGAGCCGGGTTGCGCCCATGCCCTTGCGGCGGGGTTTGTTGTACCAGGTGATTGGGGTGCCTGCGCCGGAAGCAGAGTTGGCACAGTGCTCACCGCCAGCATCGCGGCAAGCAGTTCCGGCAGGCAGGAGCGGCGAATAGGATTTCGAATCATATGAGGGGTCCGCGGCGATTGTAGAGGTCAAAACCCGCGGCTGTACAGAATGGATTCAGAAGGGGGCAGAGGCGCTGAGGTTGTTTGCTGTCTGGCAGGCTTTCAGCGCTGGTCAGGGGGTGGAATTGCGGGTTTAACGGTGGCCGCGGGTCTGGCCTGGACGGGCTGCGGAGCCAGGGCTGGTTTCACTTGGCGAATTGGCGATGGCAGGGCGGGCTGAACAGCGGCTTTAGGTGTCGTCTGGGCGGCTGATTGAGGAGTTGGCTTCAAGGCCGGGGTGGCGAGGTCTGCGGCGGAGGGCGGTTTGCCGGGGGTAGCGGCCTTTACTATCCTGGCGGGTAAAGCGGCTGGCAGCCGAGCCGCTGGTTTTGAAGAGGTATCGGCTGTCGCCTTGAGGGATTTGCTGTCCTGCTGGTCGCCGAGGAACTGCTCGTCGTCGTGGCCGGCGATGGCCGCCTTCATGACGGTCATCCAGATGGGGAGGGCGGCTTTGGCGCCGGTCTCCTTTTCGCCGAGGGACTCGCGGCTGTCGTAGCCGACCCAGACGCCGCAGGTAATCGACGGGGAAAAGCCAAGGAACCAGGCGTCGGTGAAGTCGCTGGTAGTGCCGGTTTTGCCGCCGAGGGGGTGTTTGAGCTGGGCCGCGGCTACGCCGGTGCCGTGGGCGGTGACGGCGCGCAGCAGAACCATCATGGTGCGCGCAGTGTCCTGGCTGATGACTTCGTTGACGGCGGGGGAGTCTTCCCAGAGGGTAATGCCGTCGGCGTTGGAAACTTTGCGGACCAGGCGCGGGGAGACGCGGATGCCGTCGTTGGGAAAGACGGAATAGGAGTCGACCTGCTCTTCGAGCGTGATTTCAACCGCGCCGAGGGCGACCGGCAGATACGCGGGAATGTTGGATGTGACGCCAAAGCGGTGGGCGACGTCGATGACCTTGTGAATGCCGACGCGGGCGGCGAGCTTGAGGGCGGGGATATTGCGAGACTCGGCAAAGGCGTTGGTGATGGTCATGGCGCCTTTGTAGTCGTTCTCGTAGTTGTGCGGGGTGTAGCTGCCGAAGCTGACGGGGCCGTCGACGATGATGTCGGTGGGTTTGACGCCGTCTTCAATGGCGGCGGTGTAGACGTAAGGCTTGAAGCTGGAGCCGGTCTGGCGCTCGGACTGGGTGGCGCGGTTGAACTGGGAGAGCGCGTAGTCGCGTCCGCCGACCATGGCGAGAACGTCGCCGGTGTTGTTGTCCATGGCCATGAGCGAGCCTTGCGCGCCGGAGTCCTGTTCCAGAGAGGCGCGGCGGGCTGTGCCTTCCGTGGCCTCGGAGAGATGGACGTAGACAATGTCGCCAGGTTTGACGAGAGCGTCTCCGTAGCGCTGGCCGGTCCATTGCCAATCTTCAGGAAGCAGAACCACTTCAGAGTTTGGATGGCCGGGAGGGCCGATGCGGGCGTGAATCTCAAGCGGCAGCGCGCGCGTCACGAGGGCGTGCACGTAGTCGCCGGGGTGCGATTGCATGGCCCAGTCGGGATGGCGGTAGTCCTCGAGCGTGACGCCAGCGGTTAACACGTTTTCCTGTTTATTTTTCCAGCCATGGCGGCGTTCGTAGGCGGCCAGGCCGTCAGCTATGGCGCGGTTGGCGGTCTGCTGCAGGTCGAGGTCGAGGGTGGTTTCGACTTTGAGGCCGGCTTCGTGAACCTGCTCGGTGCCGAAGCGTTTTTCGAGTTCGCGGCGGACTTCTTCCTGGAACCAGGGAGCAACGGCGCTTTCCGGCTGGGAGATGTGGAGGCCGAGCGGGGTTTGGCGGGCGGCTTCAGCCTGTGCGTGGGTGATGTCGCCGTCTGACTCCATTTCAGACAGGACGAGATTGCGGCGGCGGAGGGATTTTTCCGGATTCAGGAGCGGGGAAAAGGCGACGGGGCCCTTGGGCAGGCCGGCGAGCAGAGCCGCCTCGGTCAGGTTGAGGTCTTTGGCATGCTTTGAGAAGTAGAACTCCGAGGCGGCCTCGAAGCCGTACATGCCGTGGCCGAGGTAGATCTGGTTGCCGTAGAGGGTGAAGATCTGCTGCTTGGTGAAGGCGCGCTCGATCTGAATGGCGAGGTATGCCTCCTGGATTTTGCGGGCGGCGGTGCGTTCGGAAGAGAGAAAGAGGTTGCGGGCGAGCTGCATGGTGAGCGTGGATGCGCCCTGTGCGCGGCCGTGGGAGCGGATATCGTGCCAGACGGCGCCGACGACGCGGAAGACGTTGATGCCCCAGTGGGACTCGAAGCTCTTGTCTTCAATGGAGAGGACGGCCTGGCGAAGAACGGGGGCGAAGTCGTCGTAGTTGACGATTACGCGGCGCTCGAGGGCGAAGGAGCCGATGACGCGGCCCTTGCGGTCGTAGAGGTCGGTGGTGGTGGAGGGGCGGTAGCGCTCGAGGTCGTTGATCTGCGGCAAGTCGACCGAGTAGACGAGGGTGAGGCCGGCGAGGGAGCCGGTAATGACGGCCAGAACGAGCAAAGCGGCGAGGGTGAGCTTACCGGCCAGCTTGCGGCGCCGGTTGGGCGGAACCGCCTGGACCGCAAGCCGGGGACGCCGGGCAAAAGGTCGCGGTTCGAGAGGCTGTGAGGGAGTGGCAGCCAAGCGATTCAAGCCTCGTGAGCATGTCTCAAGGGTGGTTGGAGAGAGACTGCTTCAGGCTAAGGCTAGCACTTTTCCGATGCGCGCGGATGTGCGGAGTGGTATCGGCGAACCATGGGGTGCAAGAGTGGGGAACGAGAGATTGCAGGTTGCAGATTGCAGATGACAGACACACCGTCGGAAGCTCTCACAGTTACACAGGACACCCCCTCCCCACCCCACCCGGTGGGTTTGGAGCAAATTGTCTGTTTTCAATGCACTGGAGGCAGGGTTCTGTCGTAAAGTATATTGTTATCAAGAGTTTGGAAGCTAAATTCCTGAAAACGGAGAGCTTGTATGGATTGATGTGCTCGACTTGAGCTGAACGCGGCTGTTGCGGGTTTTCGGACATAGCTCATAAATACATGTTAGCGGATTGAGGGGAAATCATCGGCAAACCAGACGTGAGCGGAAGACGCTGATGATAAAGGAGATAGCATGAATCCAAAGGGAATGGGGCTTGACCACTGGTCTCTGCAGTGCGGCAGACGCTCGCGGCAGGCTCGCACTGGCGATTAACTCGTGAGATGGAAGCACCGGCAGAGGATCGGAGGATATAAGCGGGGCACCCAGCGATGACCAGAATGAGTGTAAGGTTTCCGGTTACAATGGTTCGAAACTCACCGTCTACTTGGCTCATCCTACGAATCGACCGCGGCTCGCAGGTCCGCTCAATCGCCATGAATATCGAAAACGCAGTCAAGTTGATCAACTGGATGCCCGATTCCTGGGCGCGAATGGAGCAGTTCCGCCGCATTCCTGGCGGGTTTGAGGTGTCTTTCCGAATTCACAAAGGGCAGCGCGGGAAAAGGGTTGCGGGGTGGAACGTCACCTGCCGCAAAACTCACGAGGCGAAGATTACGGAAATGGATGGCGGCGGTTTGAGAGTCTATTCGAGCAGCCATCCGGCAGCGCGCCAGTATGCGGCTCGCCGTGCTGAACTGCGCTGGCCTCTGACTTGCAACAAGGCGGAGGCGCTCGTTGCACTTTACCAAGCACACTCGAAAGTTGCGGATGATTGGATTCCGTTTGATCAGTACCTGTTTCTCGACATGGCTTGGGACGGAAGCCCACTTCTGATTGAATCTGGGCCGGTTTCGGGGAAGAATTTTGTCTGCCGGGGGCCGGANNGAAAGCGATTCGACCGAAGGTGCTTCATTTTGGGGGTTCGTATATCGTGGCGGATGTGTTCAGCGCGGAGCGTCAAGGGGAAGCGCGTTGAACGGCAGGGGCTAAAGCCCCACCTCTCTCATTTATAACGTCTTGCGGCACGACTGAAGTCGTGCCCTTTCGCACATATCAAGGCAGAAAGTGCTCTNNGCGGCTTTGGCCTTGAGCAGATTGAGGGCTTTGTCGAGCGGCTCGTCGCCTTTGGGGCCGGGAGCGTTTTCGTCCTCATCATCTTCGATGGTCTGGCCGACGACGACATTGGGAATCACGGCCTCGTCCTGGATCTTTTTGCCGTCGGGGCCCTCAAATTTGGCCACGGTGAGCAGCAGGGCTGCGCCATCGGGCAGCTCGATGGTCTTCTGGACCGAGCCTTCGCCAAATGTGCGCTCGCCAACAAGGTCNNTGGGTGGGAAACTTCTGGCCTTCGAGCGTGGCCATGGTTCCCTGCTTGAGAAAGAGGTTGGCCAGGCGCAGTCCCTGTTTGGAGTCGTCGCCTGAGGAGTCGCGCAGGTCGAGGAGCACCTTTTGGGTTTTGCCGGCGGCCTTGATTTTCGCGGCGATTTCGTCTACGCGGGCAGCGGTGAGCACGCCGGGCTTGAGGTAAAGGATTGTGGAGTTGTCGTACTCCTGCTCAGCGATGGCAGGCGGCGCGGGGATGGCGCGGGTGAGGGCAAGCTTGTCGGGGTCGGCCTTACGCGGGCGGATCACGGAGAGGTTGAGTGTTGTTCCGGGCTTACCTTCGAGCATAAGGCGGATGACGGCCAGCGAGAGCTCGCGGGTGGACTGGTTGCCGATGGACTCGATGACGTCGCCGTCGGCGAGGTGCTCATGGTCGGCGGGCGAGCCGGGGGCTACAGAGACAATGACCGCGTAGCCGAAACGCTTGGAGACGTTGATGCCGACCTGGGCGACACCGGTGGTGGGACGATCCTTATAGATTTTGTACTCGGTGGGCGTGAGGTAGCTGGAGTCGGAGTCGAGGGACTCGAGCAGGCCGTGGAGCGCGCCGGTGGTGACGTCGTTGATGTTGGGGACGGTGACGTAGTCGGTCTGGATCTTGCTGAGAACCTGCCGATAGACGACGATTTGGCGGTACGCGCCATCCTGTTCGCCGCCGGCATGAACGCCGAAGAGGCCGAATTCTCCCATGGCAAAGCCGGCGAAGAGGGCGAGGCAGATCGCCACGGAAACCACGAGGACGGAACGCTGGAAGAATCGAGACACAGACACCACCGGTGCGGCCCTTGAGGGGAACAGGCCGCATACCCTATAGACGTAATGATAGCAAAAACAGTCGTCAGTGATCAGTTGTCAGTTGCCGGAGATCCGAACCTGGTGCGGTCTGGGCTGGGTGCAGGGAGGATTCTTCTGGTGGCGGAGGACGGGATCGAACCGTCGACCTTGGGGTTATGAATCCCACGCTCTAACCATCTGAGCTACTCCGCCGGGAGAGGCGCCGCAGTTGCCGCTGCACCATTACTGATGATACGGGCGGCTGAATTGGAGGTCAAACCTTGCCTGAAGATCAAACCTTGCCTGGGACAGGCGATTTGGCCGTCCCCGGCGAGACCGCGCCCGAGTTCAAACATCAAAAGCCACTGGTCTTCGATGGGAAATGAGCGGTTGCGCGCATTACACTCAACTGCATGAGTAAGTTGCGGATTGCCGCTGTCATTCCAGCACGGCTCAGTTCGACTCGGCTCAGCCGCAAGGTGCTGCGCGAGATCGCCGGGCGGCCCATGGTGGAGTGGGTGTGGCGCGCGGCGGCAGCCAGCGGGTTGATGGATCCAGTGGTGGTGGCCACCGACTCGGACGAAGTGGCTGCGATTTGTGCGGAGCGGAGTATCCCCACGGTCATGACTTCGGTCGATTGCCAGAGCGGTTCGGATCGCGTCCGCGAGGTGGCGCGCACGATTCACGCGGATATTTACGTGTCTGTTCAAGGCGACGAGCCGACACTGACGCCTGATTTTTTTCCGCCGCTGCTGGCTCTGTTTGAGCGGCCCGAGGTCGAGGTGGGTACGCTTGCGGTGCGCTGTCCGGCGCTGGAGATTGCGGACCCGAATACGGTGAAGGTGGTGACGGCGACGGATGGCCGGGCGCTTTACTTTTCGCGGGCGACCATTCCGTTTGACCGCGATCGGACCGGGTTTGCCGGCTATCGGAAACATCTGGGAATTTATGCCTACCGCAAGGCGACGCTGGAGCGGTTTGCGGAGCTGCCGACGTCGTGGATCGAGAGAGTGGAGCGGCTGGAGCAACTGCGGCTGCTGGACAACGGGATCGACATTTATGTGGCCCCGGCGCCGAGGGACACGATTGGCGTGGATACCGAGGCGGACCTGGTGCGGGCGGAGGCAGTGCTCAAGCGGCTTGTGGAATTGAATGGGGATTGAGCGATACTGCTTCCCACCCATTCCGCAGAAAGAAACGGAATGGATGGGGCACGGCACTTTTGTCAAACGACCTGCAGAGAAATGCGAATTGCGCGCAAGAATCGGAGTGCGCGCGACCCCGAAGATGGGCGACGATGGTTCCCATGAAGACCACATCCCAACCCGCAACAAGCAATGGCTCCAGCACAATGAGAGCGCCGATGATTGACCAGGAGACAGCGTGGAAGCAGCTTCTCGTTCGCGATCCCGCGGCTACGATTTTCTATGCGGTGACGACGACGGGCGTTTTCTGCAGGCCGGGTTGCAAGAGCCGCCGTCCGCTGCGCGAGAATGTGCGTTTTTTTCGTTCGGCGCAAGACGCGCAGACGGCGGGGTTCCGCGCTTGCATGCGCTGCAAACCGACCGCTCCGCGAGGCGGACCTTTGGACAAGATTCGTTCTCACATAGAGGCGAATATTGACCGTGCAGTGCCGCTGGCTGAACTGGGGCGCGTGACGGGGCTGAGCCCGTTTACGGTCCAGCGGATGTTCAAGCAGCAGCTGGGCGTGAGTCCTCTGCAGTATCAGCGCGCGTTGCGCGCGGGCGGGCTGCGCAATGCGTTGAAGCAGGGAGGGACTGTGACGAACGCGATCTATGAAGCCGGCTTTGGGTCGTCGAGCCGGGCCTATGAGGGCGCGGCGCTGGGAATGACGCCGGCCAGGTTCGCAAAGGGCGGGCAAGGTGAGCAGATCGGCTGGTGCACGGCACGTTCATCTTTTGGATGGATCGTGGTGGGCTCAACCGAACGCGGGTTGTGCTGGCTGGCGCTTGGGTCCACATCGGCGGAGGCCGCGGCCAGCTTGCGCGAAGAGTTTCCGCTGGCCGAGCTTCGCCGCGATCCGTCGTTGTCGCGGCTTGTGGATCGAGCTCTTGAGAGCGTGCGCGATGGCTCCGATCTCGAGCGGGGCCGCGCCGGGTCGGAATCGCTGGACCTGCGCGGAACCGTATTCCAACTGCGCGTGTGGCAGGCACTGCGCAGCATCCCTCGGGGAGAGACACGGAGTTATAGCCAGCTTGCGCGCGACATGGGCGAGCCGAGAGCGACGCGGGCAGTGGCGCGAGCTTGCGCCATGAATCGCGTGGCGGTGTTAGTGCCATGCCATCGTGTAGTGGGAGTGAGCGGGTCGCTGACCGGCTATCGGTGGGGCGTGGAACGGAAGCGCGCGCTGCTTGAGGCCGAAAAAACGCCGTAGCGCACAATCGCTATACTTCCACCATGATTCCAGTTGGGTCGCACCCGGCTTGGCACCCGGTGTTTGAGACGCTGGCCTACGCGGCGGGCTACGCCGTGTTTCGCCGGATGCGCGCGAAGCAGGGCGATGCACTGGCTGAGCCGCAGCGCTGGACGGTGCTGGCTGCGGCGGCCGTGGGCGCGCTGGTGGGCAGTCGGTTGCTGGGTCTGGCCGAGCAGTGGCCCACGGTGCTGAACGCGTGGCAGCAAGGGCGGATGCTGACGCTGCTTTTTTCGCCAGGAGGCAAGACGATTGTCGGCGGACTGCTGGGCGGATGGCTCGGCGTTGAGATCGTTAAGAAGCTGAGCGGAATCAAGCGGCGGACGGGCGACCTGTTTGCGCTGCCGCTGTGCGTGGGAATCGCGGTGGGGCGGATTGGCTGCCTGGTGGCGGGGCTCGCGGACGATACTTACGGCAAGCCAACTACGCTTCCGTGGGCTGTCGATCTTGGCGACGGCATTGGCCGCCATCCCGTGCAGGTCTACGAGATTCTCTTTCTGATTTTGTTGGGAATGATTGTCAGCATCAGGGCGAAGCTGCCGGAGGGCGCCCGGTTTCGCATTTTTCTGGGGAGTTATCTGGCGTGGAGGGTAGTGATCGACTTCCTGAAACCCCAACCACTGATTCATGGCCTGAATCTGATTCAATGGAGTTGCCTCGGGGGGATTGTTCTTTTGGTGCTGGATGAGATTCGATCCGGAAGGGGAATACATGGACGAGCCACTGGTTGATCGCGTCAACTTTGCCAAAGTCATTACGGTGTTGGCTATAACATTCGGAATCTCGCTTGGCCTGTGCGGGCTGACTGCAGTGCTTTCATCGCAGACGCGAGGCAGCGGGACCGTCCTGATTTTTATAGGGATCCTCGAACTCATCGTGATCGGCCTCTCAGCTTTGGGACTGGTGGTGACGGTGATTGTGTGGGTGGTGGCGTCGATTGCCGCAGTCCATGGGGGTGGGAAGAGTGACGGGCCGCAGAAACTGTTTGGCGATTCGGACGATTCGAAGAGCGACGAACAGAAGTAAAACAGCCACATTCGTCGGTAGATGGTTCAGTCAGGAAAGTGTCACAACGACAAAAACTCTTCGACGAAGGAGATGATACAAAGCTTGATAAGAAGGAATTGCCTTGCCGCAAACGGGTAGCGGCGAGAGACGAAAGGCGCGCATGCTTGAAAAAAAGCTTCTAACGCTGGCCTGTGCGGTTGGAATCCTGGCGTGCGGAGCATGCTTTCTGCCGCCGCTTCCGGAGCATAGGCCCCCGCCCCCGCCGCTGCGCCTGAACCTCGAAGGGATTCAGAGCGTCCGCGTGGAAGCGATGAATATCTCAGAGACGCATCATCTCGACCCCGTCGATTTGGCCCAGGGAGTTGCGCACGCGATCAATGAGAAAACCTGGAAGGCCGGCCTCAACGCATATACCGGGAAGGAAGCGGGCGATGCGGATGCAGTTTTGCGGATCACCATTTTGAACGAGACAGTGGATGCGCGGGGGCCTGCATCGCAGGCAAATCCTGGAAGCATGACTATCTCCATCAAGGACACGGCGACACTGACGCGACAGGACGGTGTAGTGGTATGGAGCGAAACGGAATCTGAGAATTCGATCCTTCGCCATTTTCGGCAGGTGTCGCCCACAGATGCGTGGAATGATTCGGCCGCCATAAGCAGCGCGATCATTGCGGTGGGGAACAGAATTGTTATCCGCATGTTTTATATTCGTTGACTGAGCAGGCGATACTGGGGCCGCTGAAATGCATAAATTCATTTCGAGTATGATCGGCGAGGAAAAGGAAGTCCGATGACTGAAAAACTGCGGCCGTATCTGTTTTATGACGTGGCGATCTCGATCTGCTCGACGTGTTACAGGCGCGTGGATGCGAAGATCGTGTTCGAAGACAACAAGGTGTGGATGCTGAAGCGCTGTCCGCAGCATGGCCACGAGCGGGTGCTGGTGGCCGACGATGTGGACTACTACCGCCGTTCGCGCGAGGTGTTTATCAAAACGCCGGAGCAGCCCATGGTCTACAACACGCCGGTTAAGTATGGCTGCCCGTACGATTGCGGGCTGTGCCCGGACCACGAGCAGCACAGTTGCCTGACCCTGGTGGAGATTTGCGACGCGTGCAATCTGACCTGTCCGATCTGCTACGCGGGAAGCGGGCAGCACCGGACGGAATATCGCACGCTGGACCAGATTGCGGCGATGCTGGATTGCGTGGTGCGTAACGAAAAGGAGCCGGACGTGGTGCAGATTTCAGGCGGCGAGCCAACGCTGCATCCCGATTTCTTTCGCGTGCTGGAGATGTGCAAGGAGCGGCCCATTCGGCACCTGATGGTGAATACGAATGGGATCAGGATTGCGCAGGACGAAGAGTTCGCAAAGCGTCTGGCGGAGTTCATGCCGCAGTTTGAGATTTATTTGCAGTTCGATTCGCTTGAGCGCGAGCCGCTGATGCAGTTGCGCGGCGCGGATTTGCGAGGCATTCGCGAGAAGGCGCTGGAGCGGCTGAATAAGCTGGGCATCTCCACCACGCTGGTCGTAACGGTCGAGCGCGGAGTGAATGACGGCGAGCTGGGCACGATTGTGGACTTCGCACTGAAGCAGCCGGCGGTGCGTGGAGTTACATTTCAACCGGTGCAGCAGGCGGGGCGGGTGTTGGGGTTTGACAGCAAGCAGCACCGGCTCACGCTGACTGAAGTGCGGCGGCGCATTCTGGAACAGACGGATGTATTCCGGCCCGGGGACCTGATCCCGGTGCCGTGCCATCCGGATTCACTGGCCATGGCATACGCGCTGAAGATGGGCGGCAAGACGGTTCCGCTCACCGGGATGGTTCCGCCCGAAGTGCTGATTGACGGCGCGAAGAACACGATCATCTATGAACAGGAGGCTGGGCTGCGCGAGCATATCTTCAAGCTGTTTGCGACCAATCACTCGCCGAGTTCGCAGGCGTCCACGCTGAAGGAACTGCTGTGCTGCCTGCCCAAAGTGCTCATCCCCAAAGATCTTGGTTACAAGAATCTCTTTCGCATTCTGATTGTGCAGTTCATCGATGCGGAGGCGTTCGATGTGCGCAGCGTGAAGAAGAGCTGCATTCATATTGCGCATCCGGATGGGAAGCGGCTGATTCCGTTCGACACGTTCAACATGTTCTATCGCGGCGCACTGGAATCGACGCGCCTGGCGGGGCTGAGAAAAGACGAGCTTGCGGCTGTGTGAACCGCTATGCTGAGAGGGGAGGCTGGAATGAAGCTTCTCATTCTTCGGCTTGTAGGTTTCATTGCATTCGCGTTTGCATTCCTGATGCCCGCGGTCGGGCTTACGGGGCGCGCCGACGGACCTGGCAAAGGCCCGTTCGAACTGACTGGCTGGATGTGCGCGACCGTTGCCACGGGTGCGACTGCCGGCCTTTTTCACATGACCTCCGCTGTGTGGCAAGAGAGGGACGCCACGGGCATTGTCTTTCTCATCCTGGGTGGATGGGTCAATCCTCTGACCGTTCTCTATCTCGTGTTCACAATCTGGCGAAGGTTGGTGGTGATCCGGCGCATTCTTGCCGCGGCGATCCTGGTTTGCATCGCATCAACCTGGGCGTTCTTCGCCGAATCCTGGAAGACCGACTCGCCGATGCACCCGCTTGTTGGCCATTATCTTTGGGTCGGGGGAATCCTCATTCTTCTCAGCCCGGAGGTCTTCACAATGTTCAAGCGACGGCTCAATCCGGCAGGTGGAACATCCCAGACCTCGGAATAGAGGCCCGCCGCTCCACGGATGAAGACCTGTCCCATCACTTCCGCGACGGAGCCCGATCGCTGTGCCCGGAGAGCTCCCACCCGAGTCCGCGCGTACCCCTGACCTGGGGCTCCCGGCGCTTTGTATAATTCCCGAGACTTTGGAAGAGGATTGGAGCTTTGGCTTTGAAAGGCAAGAAAGACTTGGGAAGCGGAACGCGGCGAGACAGGGACGAGAGTTTCGGCTTGACGCCG
>PMWR01000402.1 GCA_003166055.1 Acidobacteriaceae bacterium | reverse complement strand
TGGATCTCCCCAGCCTTTCACTTTCCCTGCGCCAGGACGAGTTGGTCGCATCGGTAGCAGCTGCCAACCCGCACACCATTGTCGTTCTGGAGACAGGCAGCCCAGTTACCATGCCCTGGGTAGCAGCGCCCGCCGCCATTCTGGAAGCGTGGTACGCCGGCAGCGACGGCGCCAACGCGCTTGGCAATGTACTCTTCGGCTCCGTCAACCCCAGCGGCAAGCTCCCCAACACCTTCCCCAGGAGCGACGCCGATCTGCCCCATCCAACCATCGTGCAGCCGCCTCCGGGGTCGCGCCACTTCTCCGGTCCGGTTTCGCCGGTGGAGCGGGCAGCTGGCCTGCCGCCCTTCGACCGCGATTACAACGAGGGCGTCAAGGTTGGATACAAGTGGTATGACGCGGAGAAGAAACCTGTCCTGTTCCCCTTCGGTTATGGACTGTCCTACACCAGCTATCGCTACTCGGGCCTGTCTGTCACCCCTGCCAAAACCATCAACGTAACCTTCACCGTGGCCAACACCGGTGCGCGCAGCGGCGCGGAGATCGCGGAAGTTTACGCATCGCTCCCAGCCAGCGCACAGGAACCGCCCAAGCGCCTGGTGGGTTGGAGCAAGGTGAAGATCGATGCGGGCGGCCAGCAAACAGTTACTGTCGATATCGATCCGAAGTATCTTTCGATCTTCGACGAAAGCACGCAAGCCTGGAAGCTTGTTCCCGGCGACTACACCATCCTGGTCGGGGGCTCGTCGCAGGATCTGCCACTGAAAGCCACTGTCAGTCTCAAGTAATCCCTGCAACGAACGCCCGCATGGCTTTGGGTCGAATTCGCACGAAAGTGTAAACATTCGATCCACAGCCAAGCGGGTTTTTCGTTATTCCTTTGTATCGCCGCCAATCTGAATCACCACGTACTTCGCCGGAACATCTCCCACGTTCTTCACCGCATGCGTAGTCCCGAACGCCACATAGATGATTCCGCCCGGACCAACGCGTTCCGTCTTCCCGTCGTGGAGAAACTCGAGCGTACCCTGCTGGACCACAATCAACTCAGTGTGCTGAATCGCATGCGCCGGGTTCGGCGTCATGCCCACCGGCTGCATCGATTCGTGAATCCCGACCGCTTCGCCTGTCGCCAGCGTGCCGGTCGCCACTCTTCGCCCCTCAGATCCATTGGGATTCGCTGTGACAGGCATCTGTTCATACAGAAACGCGCGCGAAGTCGCCAGCGGATTTGTGCCGCTGGCTGGGGCCGCCGCCATCCCGCAGCTCAGCGCAAATCCAGCCGCATAGATCATGAACCATTTCATGTCTGTCTCCTTTTCCAGCCAAGTCCGTGCGAACCTCCCGCGAGCGTCTGCCGCACCGCAGGGGTCTATTCACCATCCGGCGGGACCTGTTCCAGCAGCCGCTTCCAGGTCTTCTGATTTTTGCGGAAGCCTTTCTTCATATCCTCGAGAATCCGCTCGAAGTCCGCATTCGTCCGCAGACGGTTCCATGCGGGATTCTTCTGGAACCACGGATAGTTTTCATTGCCCAAATAAATTGCGCGGCGCAGCCAGTGCAGCGCTTCGCTCGAATCGCCCTCGACGGCAAAGTACGTCGCCAGCCGGTATGCCATCTCGCTGTCCGCCTCGGCCGCAGCCAGCGTATCATCCTTCAACAATGCCGCCGCACGTTTCCGCTCGCCTGCCTGCACATAGCACAGCGCCAGCGTAGGCACAGCGATGCGCAGCGAATCATCGTCGCGAATCACGCCCTCCAAAATCTCAATGGCCTCGTCCAGGTTGCCGAGGCGCATTTGCTGGTAGCCTGCTGAAGTCCGGAGCAACGGATGGCGCGGCTCCAGTGCAAGACCTTTTTCCAACTCGTCGCCCGCCAGCTCAATCTGGTTTTCATAGTGATACACGCGCGCGCGGTGGTTGTAGAGAAGCGGCGCGTTGGCGGGATTCAGTTTGAGCGCCCGGCTGAACTGTTGCAGCGCCTCCTCATACATACCATCGCCCCGCAGCGCCATTCCCGCCACCATGTGTACATTCCAGTCGTTGGCCGCAGAGGCGAGCAAGTTGGCCACACCATGCCGCGCCGACTCTTTTTCGCCGCGCGACAGCAGCATGTAGATGCGATAGAGATTTGCCTCCGTCGATGCCGGGTCCAGCTTGAGCGCCTCGTCAAACGAGCGGCGCGCATGCATCACATGAATCTGACCGCCGAATCCGTGCCGCACGTACTGCAGTTCCGCAATGCCGAGACCGCACCAGCCCGCCGCAAACTCCGGATCCTTGGTCGTGACGCCGGTAAACAATGCATGGGCGCGGTCCAGATCGCCGCGCGAACCGGTGCGCACCATGAACGAACTCAGCAGTGCCCGCGCCTGCAGATACTCTTCGCTCACCGGGCCGGGCAGTGAAGCTTCTCTCGGGCCGGAACGCGGCGCATCCATCTGGTCACCTGCGCTCAGGCCGTGCAGCGCGGCAAACACTTCGTTGGAAATCTCGGTCTGCACGGCAATCAGATCCAGCGAAGCCACGCGGATCGCGCCGCCCGAGCGAACGCTCTGCGAACTTACGTCGAGCAGTTGCCAGTTCAAATCGAATCCCTGCTCGGAGCGCAAAAAATTCCCGGCGAGCACAAACGAAACCAGCAGTTTCTGCCCAATCGAAAGCGGATCCATCTGCGCGATCGGCAGCGTCATCAGTGTGCTCGATGGCCGCACCACGAGCGCTGGAATCCGCGCCAGGCGCGCGGCAATCGCATCGGCCAGCGCAAATCCATACAGCGGAGCGACCTCGGTGGCGCCGAGATTGCTAAACGGCAGCACCACCAGCGAATTCTGCGGCGTCCGGTCGACCGCCGACTCGCGAAAACGCTCCGCGAGCAGCGAGAGAAAACCGGTATTACGCTTCTCCGCCTCCGCGGCCGTGGTAGGCAGGTTGGCGGCAGCTTCACCAGGAATGACGCCGGTCTCAATCTGCATCGCCTTCATGATGGTTTTGAGCGCCTCGCGCACCTCGGCCGCCGACGTATACCGGGCCGCTGGATTCTTTTCAAGACATGCAGCAATCACACTCTTTAACTCGTCTGATATTCCTGGAACACTGTCGCTCAAATCCTGCGGATCGGAAAACTGGATGGCGCGGATGACCTGAAAATCCTCGTTCTCGGGCCGCGCAAACGGATGGCGCCCACTCACCAGCTCATACAGAATCAAGCCAAGCGCCCACACATCCGACTGCACACTCGACTGGCCGGTAACAAACTGCTCCGGCGCCATGTAACGGATAGTGCCACCGCGCGCGGTGTAGGTGGCAGCCACCGATGCGTCCCTGGCGAGTCCCGGTTTCGAGGGGTCGAAGCTTGCGTCCTCGGGGCGCAGCCGGCGAGCCAGGCCGAAGTCGAGAATCTTCACC
This sequence comes from Acidobacteriaceae bacterium, assembly GCA_003166055.1. The sequence goes on along the minus strand of PMWR01000402.1, from coordinate 11,189 downwards.
AGGCCGCCGTCTGTCAGCATCACGTTCTGCGGCTTCAGGTCGCGGTGAAAGATGCCCAACGTGTGCGCCGCCTGCAAGCCGTCCGCAATCTGAATGCCGACGGAAAGAACAAGCTGCAAACTCGCGGGACCGCGCGCAATGAGCCTGTCGAGCGACTGGCCCGGCACATACTGCATCACGATGTAGCCTTCGTCGCCGCTCTCGCCTACTTCATAAATCGCGCAGACGTTGGGGTGCTCAATCGCCGAAGCCAGCCGCGCCTCGCGCAGCACCGTCGTGCGCAACTGCTCGGCCGAGAGCAATCCCGTGCGCAATATCTTCAGCACCACCGGGCGCTGCAACAGCGTGTCCGTGGCCAGGTACACCACGCCGCTGCCGCCTGCTCCCAGCCGGCGAGAAATCTCGTAATGTTCAATCGTTCTTCGTGCCATCTCTATCTATGAGTGTACCGGCAGCGAGATGAAGCGCGTATCAATCGCTGTTTCGATAAGGATTCTGATCTCTGACCCCTGATCTCTGATCTCTGCGTTTCAATGTCCCCGCCTAACATCCGCATCTTCGGCCTGCTCCGGCGGCAGCTTGGCCAGGCGCTTCTGGCTGCGGCGGCCGAGCAGGAACATGGTCAAGCCAAAGACAAGCAGCACCAGGCCCCACCACAGGTTGATATCAAGGCCCTTGATGCCTGCGTAGATGGGACTGCCATTCGTCCGCAGCCCAAAGGCGGTCAGGATCACGCCTACCAGCGTGAACATCAATCCCATCGGAATGCGCAAATCAAGACTCATCGCTGTCTCCTCTATTGTCCTGCACCAGACCTTTAAGAAATCATCAGTAGAAGAAAATGTTCAGCGCAATCGCGCCCACCAGAACGGCAAGCGCCAATACCTCCGGCCGCTCCCACCAGGGCTCGTTCGCTGGGCGTTTCGGTTTGGGCGTTAGCGAATGCACGAGGCCCACCAGTTCCGACTCCGGCTTAGGTTTGGTACACAAGCTCACCACTACCGTCACAATGAAGTTGGCGCTGAAAGCCCAGATCGCCGTCCAGAAGTTTTGCGCCATGTCGCTGTGATAGGTATGCAGAACCGCAATCCATCCGCCGTGAATGCCGGGATGCGCCAGCATTGGCAGCGTCAGCCCGTGGTGCAGCATGGCCGTCGCCGTACCCGCGATCAAGCCTGAAAACGCAGCGTGGCCTGTCGCACGCTTCCAGAACATGCCCAGCAGGAAAGTGGCAAACAGCGGGGCATTCACAAAGCTGAACACCAGTTGCAGCGTATCCATGATGTTGTTGAAGTTGATGGCCGCATACGCCGTCGCAATCGACAGCAGAATGCCGCCCACCGTGGCCCATCTCCCCACCGCCATGTAGTGCCGGTCGGTGCCGCCCTTGTGGATGTAGCTCTGGTACAGGTCATACGTGAACACCGTATTGAAGGCCGTCACATTGCCCGCCATGCCGCTCATGAAACTGGCCAGCAGCGCGGTCAGCCCCAACCCCAGAATCCCAGTCGGAAAAAAGTGCAACAGCATGTTCGGCGTGGCCATGTCGTAGTCCAGAATGGGATTTCCATTGGTGTCGAGCATGGCCTTCCCCGTTACCGGATTGATCTTTGCCGGAACCAGCCCTTTGCCCTCCTCGGCCTGCGNNTGCTCCACGCCCTTCCACTCGTGCATGTATTGCAGCGGAACCGAGGCCTTCAGCCCGCTCCAACCGCCAATGTTTCTTAGGCCCAACAACACTAACGGCAGGAAGCCGGCAATGATGAGGAAGAACTGCAGCACCTCGTTATAGATCGCGCTGGTGAGACCGCCCAGGAAAATATAGGCCAGCACAATCACTGCGGAGAGGAAGATCGCGAAGGTGAAGATTCCATCCGGATTCCAGCCAAACATGCTGAACAGCCCATCGAATACGTGGAGCACCTGGATCAGCCGCGCCATGGCATACATCGAGATTCCCGAGCTGAAAACCGTCATCACTGCAAACGAGCAGGCGTTGAGCGCGCGGGTCTTCTCGTCGAAGCGCATGCGCAGAAATTCGGGCACGCTGCGCGCCTTCGAACCGTAGTAGAACGGCATCATGAAGATGCCGACAAAAATCATGGCCGGAATGGCGCCGATGCCGTAGAAATGCGCTGTCTCGAGGCCGTACTTGGCCCCCGATGCGCCCATGCCGATCACTTCCTGCGCGCCCAGGTTGGCGCTGATGAAGGCCAGGCCGCAAATCCACGCGGGTAGGGCGCGGCCGGCCTGGAAGAAGTCCTTGCTGGTCTTCATGTAGCGCTTGAGGGCAAAGCCGATGCCCAGCACAAACACAAAGTAAAGCAGCATGATCAGCCAATCGACTGAGTGGAGGTTGGTCACGAACGGCTCCTTGAAGAAAAGCTATGATCCGGTGCGTGGAGAAGCATCCAAACCACTCTACGCAGCGGGGCGGAGGTGCGTCCAGCGAAATTTGAAAAGGTTTTCAAGAACCAACTCCCACGTGACTGATCTCTGATCCCTGACCCCTGATCTCTGTGCTCGCAGTTTACACTGGAAGAACATGATTCCCACCCTCGCATGGACTCCTGAAGGCGTCCGTTTCATCGACCAAACCAAGCTCCCCCTCGAGGAGAGCTACGTGCTTGCCACCACCTATGAACAGGTAGCCGACGTCATCGTCACCATGGTCGTCCGNNCCGGCCATCGGCGTCTCGGCGGCCTATGGCATCGCTCTCGGCGTTCTCCACACCACCGCCGTCACACCGCAGGAATTCGCGCCTGAGTTCGAGCGGATTTGCGCTCGCCTGGCCGGAACGCGGCCAACGGCTGTGAACCTCTTCTGGGCCATCGACCGCATGAAGCGCCTCTTTGCGGCCCTGCTCGAAGAAGGCGACACGCTGGCGCAGATCCAGGAAAAAATCCTGGCCGAAGCCCACGCCATGTACGAGGAAGACATCGCCGCCTGCAAAACCATGGGCGCATTCGGCGGTGCTTTACTGCCCGACGAAGGCGGCGTGCTGACCCATTGCAACGCCGGTGCATTGGCCACCTGCGGCTACGGAACCGCGCTCGGCGTGATCCGTTCGGCCGTTGAGCAGGGCAAGCAGATTCACGTCTTCGCCGACGAAACTCGTCCCTTCCTGCAAGGCGCGCGCCTCACTGCCTGGGAACTCATGGCCGACGGCATTCCCACCACCGTGATCTGCGACAACATGGCGGCCAGCCTGATGCGCGCCGGCCGGATTCAAGCCGTTGTGGTGGGCGCGGACCGCATTGCTGCGAATGGCGACGTCGCCAACAAGATCGGCACCTACAACGTCTCCATCCTGGCCAAGGAGCACGGCATCCCGTTCTACGTTGCTGCTCCGTGGTCCACTATCGACCTGGCGACGGCTACCGGCGAGGCCATTCCGATTGAGGAGCGGCCGCAGGTGGAGGTGACGCATCACGGCGGCAAGCAGCTCACTCCCAACGGCGTGGGCATTTGCAATCCGGCGTTCGACGTGACCCCGGCCAAATACGTGACCGCCATCATCACCGAGCGCGGCGTGTTGCGCGCACCGTATGCCGAGTCGCTCCTGGCGATGGAACTGGTGGCGAGTTAGTCCCCGCCGCTTGACTCGCCCAACCGTCTACAGTGGTAAGCGTGGCGCTTCCCCGCACCAACATCTTCCGCATGCGCAAGCCATCCCTGGTGCGCGGCGTCCTGCTTTCCCTTGGCGCATTCGCTTGCAGCTTGCGGCTTGCCGGGTTTCCTGACATCACGGCGCTCCACGGCTCCGCCTGGCAGATGGTGGTGGCGCTGTTCGCCGCCTGGGGTATGGTCGACACCGCGCGCTGCCTGCGCCGCCGCTGGAGTCTCTATCACGCCGGCGTCCTCATCCTGCTCTATTCGGAGTTGATGATCCTGGCGCTGGTGCTCGTTCTGTCGATTTACCCGTAGAACACAGGTCCCTGACAACGCATCCCTACGGCGTCTTTCAGGGGTTCCAACGACCAGCCGCGCCCGTGTAGGATGAGGCAAATCGCGGCATCGCCTTCAAGGCAACCGCGGGCACAGTCATCGGATCGGGCACGAACTGGAGGAAGAGATGCTGAAGGGTTTCCGGGACTTTATTCTGCGTGGAAACGTTGTGGACCTGGCAGTTGCCGTCATCATCGGCGCAGCCTTCAACGCCATTGTTACTTCGATGGTGAAAGATGTTCTGACCCAGTTCATTGCCGCCATAGTGGGCAAGCCGGACTTCAGCGGCGTGGTGTTCAAGGTGAATGGCACACCCATCATGATCGGCAACTTCCTCAACGCGGCCATCTCATTCCTCATCGTGGCCAGCGTGGTTTATTTTGGCGTGGTTTTGCCGCTGAACCACATGCTCGCCCGGGTCAAGAAGCCTGCCCCGCCGGCGCCTGCAGCCACCAAGCCGTGCCCGGAGTGCCTCAGCGAGATTCCGCTTACGGCGAAGCGGTGCGCGCATTGCACGCAGCCGGTGGCGTAGAGCGCGCGTTTGCCGGCCGTTTTGGGACCGGCCCGGACGTTGCCGGCTCGGGCTTTTCTGGCAAATTAACCATTACGGCCACTTCAGGCGAAGGAATTGTGGATGAAAATGGCGGATAATCGTCCACTTAGTAGTTGATTATCTGCCATCATATGGACGATAATCTGATCATGATCCGCCGCCATCTTACCAATAACCTGCTTGAGGCGCTAGCCGACACACCCGCCGTTCTGGTCAACGGAGCCCGTCAAACCGGCAAAAGCACCCTCGTGCAATCGGAAGAAATGGCGGCGCAAAACCGGCAATGCCTGACCTTTGACGATCCCGGCGTTCTGTCGGCAGCCAGGCGCGATCCGAATGGTTTCATCGCCGGCCTGAACGCTCCGGTCAGGCTCGATGAGGTACAACATGCCCCGGAGATCTTTCCCGTAATCAAAGCTGCGATCGACCGGAAACGTAAGCCTGGGCAGTTTCTGCTGACTGGATCGACCAATGTGCTGCTCTTGCCCAAATTGTCGGAGTCTCTGGCGGGGCGCATGGAGGTGTTGACTCTCTGGCCATTCTCCCAGGGAGAAATGCGCAGCGTAAATGAGACCTTCATTGATACTCTCTTTTCTCGCAAGCCCGTCGGCTGGGCCGGCAAGATTGCATCCCTGCCGCGGGAAGAACTATTCGAGACCGTCCTGGCCGGTGGCTATCCCCCCGCTGTTGCCCGCAAGAGCGCGACGCGGCGCAGCGCGTGGTTCCAGTCGTATGTCATGACCATCCTTCAGCGGGATATCGGGAGTTTGGCGAACCTGGCAGATGCGGCGGATGTGCCTCGGCTGCTCGCGGTCGTGGCTGCGCGCGCAGGAGGGCTGCTCAACTTCGCTGACCTGTCTCGAACCGTGGCTCTGCCGCAGACGACGTTGAAGCGCTACTTCGCCTTGCTGGAAACGACATTTCTCGTGCAACTGCTACGCCCATGGGCGAGAAATCTGGGTAAACGAGTCATTCAAACACCAAAAGTCTATGTGAATGATTCGGGTTTGCTGGGGTATCTGCAAGGTGTGACGATGGAGCGCATGAAAGCGGAGGGCAGTCTTGCCGGCTCGCTCCTGGAGAACTTCGCGGTCATGGAGCTGCGCAAGCAGTCCACATGGAGCAAGACTCAGCCAGATCTTTTCTTCTGGCGTACTGCCAACGGTCAGGAAGTGGACATCGTTCTGGAAGATCGCGCGGGAAGGGCGGCAGGTGTGGAAATCAAAGCGTCCGCAACCCTGGGCGGCAACGACGTGCGCGGTCTGCTGGCTCTGGCAAATGCCGCCGGAAAGAACTGGGTGCGCGGCGTGGTGCTCTACACCGGTACTGAAGTGATTCCCTTCGCCAGCAACCTGCATGGCGTTCCCATTGGAAGGCTCTGGGAACCGTAAAGACCCGAGACGTTCTCTCCCAGCGTTGCACGCGTCCCACCCTAGTCACAAAAACACGAACGTAGCGAGGGTGGGGCACTCGTTTTTCCTGACTCGCTGACCCGCTGGCTTGCTGACTTGCTGTCTTTAATCCAGTTCCCGCAGCGAGCGCGAAAGCGCGAAGGTCCCCAGGAAGATCAGTCCCGCCGTGCCGGCCATCAGGGCAAGCGCGTGGCTCGTAGGAATGTGCCGCGAAAGCTCGCCGGCCATCAGCGCGCCCACCGGCGGCAGCCCGAGAAAGCAGGTGGCGTAGATGCTCATTACGCGGCCCCGCATCTCGTCGGAAGACAGATGCTGGATGGATATATTGAACGAAGAGATCATGAGGATGGCGCTGAATCCCTCGAAGAACCCCAGGCACTCCGACAACACGAAACTCTGCGAGTAGCAGAAGCAGACGATCACCGCAAAGAAGACCACTCCGCCAACGGTGATGACCACACCGCGATGGCGCAGCACGCCCCTGGCCGCCACAGTTACCGCGGCCAGCACGGCCCCGGCGCCCGAGCAGGCCAGCAGCCATCCAAGACCGCTGGCGCCGGCGTGCAACTGGGCTTTTGCGAAGAAGGGAATGAAGGTGATGAACGGAACTCCGAGAAAGCTGACGACTGCCGTCAACCAGACCAGAACCAGCATCTGGGGATTGCCGCGCACATAGCGGAATCCGCCGCGCAGGCTGGCCCACATGCTTTCGCGCCGGGCGTCCTGCTCCTGCGGGTAGCGGATGCGAGTGAGCGCGCCCAGCACCGCCAGAAAACTGACGCCGTTGAGGAAGAAGTTGCCGGCCACGCCAAAGAGTGCCATGGCGTAGCCGCCCAGCGTAGGCCCGATGATTCTGGACAGGTTGAACTGCGCCGAGTTGAGCGCGATGGCGTTGGTCAGGTCTTCGCGCTTCACCAGCCGCGGCACCAGCGCCTGGTAGCTGGGCGCATTCATCGACATCGCCGTGCCGTTGAGGAAGGCGATCAGCGCCACGCCCCACACGGTGATCTTGTGCACATAGGCCAACGCCGCCAGCAGAAAAGCGAGAAGCATCATCACCGACTGCGTAACCAAAAGCAGCCTGCGCTTGTTGACCCGGTCGGCAATGACGCCGCCGAAGAGCGTGAAGAAGAGGAACGGGATCGACCCCGCAAACCCAACCACGCCCAGCCAGAAGGCCGAGTTGGCGGTCAACAGCAACACCAGCCAGCCCTGGGCCACATTCTGCATCCAGGTGCCAATGTTGGAGAGGAAGTTGCCGCTCCAGAAGAGGCGGAAGTTGGGGTTGCGCAGGGCGCGAATGACCTGCGGAAACCGGCCGGCCTCGGTCTCCGCGATTGCCTGTGCGACCGCTGCGGTCTCTTCCGGAGAAGCGCCGCGAGGTTCTTCTTGCAATGGCTGGCCGGCGCTCAGAGAATCTTCACCTCTGACCCCAGTCTAAGGCGTTGGTGTAAGCTATGGCTTTATTGCAATACCCGGCCGGCGCGGTTTGGGTTTTCGCTGCGGCCAACCTCAACTCCACCCTCAACTTAGGACTCCCGACATGAGATTTCGCCTCCCGCTTGCCTCAGCGTTCGCTTTTGCCCTGGTTTACCCGCTGAGCACCGCATTGCTGGCGGCTCAGTCGACCCCTACCGTCTTCGGCTACCGCGACTTCACCACGCAAGCCCAGATCGAGGAAAAATTCCTCGCCGTACCCGACGCAAAGCTGGCCGGCGAGCACCTGAAGATCCTCACTGCCGAGCCCCACATGGCTTCTTCGCCGGAAGACCAAAAGACCGCTGAGTATGTCGCGGCCAGGTTCCGCGCTGCCGGTCTGGAGACCGAGATCGTTCCCTACCGCGTGCTGATGAACCAGCCCAAGGTCGTGAAGGTGGAGGCCTATGATCCCTCCGGAAAACTGCTGATGAGCGGTCCCACGCGGGAGCACGTTGACGGCGATCCCTACCAGGACGATCCGAGGGTGGTGATGCCCTTCAACGGGTCGTCAGGCTCGGGGGATGTGACCGGCGAAGTGGTCTACGCCAACTACGGCCGGCTCGAGGACTTCGACAAGCTCGCCGAGCAGCACATCGACCTGCATGGCAAGATCGTGCTGGTGCGTTACGGGGCGAATTTCCGCGGCGTGAAGGTCTACATCGCCGAGCAGCGCGGCGCGGTGGGCGTTCTCATCTACTCCGACCCGCAGGACGATGGCTTCTCCAAGGGCGACGCGTACCCCACCGGTCCGTGGCGGCCTGAGACCGGCGTACAGCGCGGCTCTGTCCAATATCTCTTCAAATATCCGGGCGACCCTGAGACTCCCGGCGTGGCGTCTACACCCGACCTGCCTGACTCGGCGCGCATCTCGCCCGAGGGCAACCAGCCCCACATCATCTCGATTCCGATCAGCTACCACGACGCCTCGCCGATCCTCCAGGCGCTCAAAGGGCCAGGCGTGCCACAAGGCTGGCAGGGCGCGCTCGGCTACCGCTATCACGAGGGGCCGGGTGGCGTCACCGTACACCTGGTCTCGGTGCAGGACTATCAACGCCGCACGATCTGGGACGTGATCGGCACCGTCAAGGGCTCGCAGGATCAGGACAACTGGGTGGTCGTCGGCAACCATCGCGACGCGTGGGTCTATGGCGCGGTCGATCCCAACAGCGGCACCGCGTCCATGCTGGAATCGGTGCATGGAGTCGGCACGCTGCTCAAACAAGGCTGGCGCCCCAAGCGCACCATCGTCTTTTGCAGTTGGGATGCCGAGGAGGAAGGCCTGATCGGCTCGACCGAGTGGGTGGAGCAGCACGCCAAAACGCTCGAAAATGCCGTTGCCTACTTCAACGTGGACGTGGCCGTTTCCGGTCCGGATTTCTCCGCCTCAGCCGTTCCTTCGCTGAAGCAGTTTGTCCGCGAACTCACCCGCTCCGTACCCAGCCCGCTCGGCGAAACCGTTTACGACCAGTGGAGAATTGAGCGCGGCGAAGGGAACCAGCACCGCATGTCCAATGCTCCAGCCGACGCCGCCGATGAGGTGCATGTGGGCGACCTTGGTTCCGGCTCCGACTTTACGCCCTTCCTGCAACACGTTGGCGTGCCGTCAACCGACATCGGCTCCAATGGGTCGTACGGTGTATATCACTCCGTGTTCGACAACTATGCCTGGTACGTGCAGAATGCCGATCCGCACTTTCTTTATTTGCAGGAGATGGCGCGGGTGCTTGGGCTTGAGGCATTGCGCATGGCGGATGCCGACGTGCTGCCTTACGACTACGTGACCTACGCCCGCGAGATCTCGGCTTATATCGAAGCGGCCAAACACAAGGCCGATGAACTGCACGTCGGGGGGCTCAATTTTGGACCCGCGGAAGCCGCAGCCGGACGCCTGGCAACAGCCGCAGAGAAGGCTCACGCCCTCGAAGCCGCTCCCTCCGGCGACCTGAACAAGCTGAACCAGACCCTCCGTGCGACCGAGACCGCACTGATTACCGAGGCCGGACTGCCCAGTCGCCCCTGGTTCCGGCATACCATCTACGCGCCCGGCGAGTACACCGGCTACGCGGCCGTGGTGATCCCCGGCGTGAATGAGGCCATCGATGCCAAAGACTCGCCCCGCGCCGCGCAGCAGTTGACCGTGCTGACCCAGGCGCTGGACCGCGCAGCGCAAACACTGGACTCGGCGCACTGATCCAGTCTGCAACCCCGGGGTCAATTTGGATAAAGGCTGTCGTTACGCTTGACGTAACGCGTAACGAGGGCTAATCTAAACAGTGATCCTCAGCTATCGGGACAAGCGCACCGGGGATTTCGCTGCCGGGAACCGCGTCAAAGCATTCGAAGGCATTGAACGACCGGCTCGATTGAAGCTTGACCGGCTGGAAGCAGCACTGACGCTGAAAGACCTTGCTGCCTTGCCTGGCAATCGATTTGAGTCTCTCTCCGGGGATCGCAAGGGCCAGTACAGCGTCAGAATTAATGACCAGTGGAGGATCTGTTTTGAGTGGCCGTCGCCAAACGCAGGTCCTTCAAACGTTGAGATTTTCGATTATCACTAGGAGAACACTATGCCGGTACCTGCCATCCATCCCGGAGAGCACCTGGCCGCGGAACTCGAGGAACTTGGCATGAGCGCCGCAGCACTGGCGCGCAACCTCGCTGTGCCTACCAACCGTGTCACCGCCATCTTGAAGGGGCAGCGCTCCGTCACTGCGGACACGGCCCTGCGCCTGGCTCGCTTCTTCGGCACCAGCCCAAACTTCTGGCTCAACCTGCAAGTCCTGTATGACCTGCGAATCGCTGAGCGAGAAATGGGTCCAGCCTCCCGACCGCCGCAGCTGGTAGCATGACCGTTTGTGTGATCTAAATCACCCAAGTTGCCTCCAGCGGTTGACCCCACCCCTCCACCCTCGTATCGTTAGAGATGGCTATGAAGAACTCTGGAAATACCTTGCGGATCGGGATTGCGGCTGTCGTCATTGTCGGCACCATTGTCTGGCTTGCCTTCTCCGGCTACGGGGCCAACAAGAGCTATTACGTCACCATCGCCGAACTTGGCGGAATGGGCGACAAGGCCTATCACAGCCAGTTGCGGGTAGAGGGATTCGTCGTGCCCGGATCAATCGAGCACAACGGCCCGCACGTCGATTTCACGCTCAATGAGTTTGAAAGCCACAACCCCAAGGCCGCGTCGGGCCGTCTGCTCAAGGTCAGCTACAAGGGCACCGAGCCGCCGCCGGACACCTTCAAGGACGATTCGCAGGCGTTAGCCGCCGGTTCTTACGGCCGTGACGGCGTCTTCCACGCTTCGGTGTTGCAGGCCAAGTGCGCCAGCAAGTACGCGCCGGCCACGCCGGGCGGCGCACCGGCCAAGCCTGCTACCGCAAGTGCCGCGCAGCCCAATGTACCGCCCGCCAACGCAACGGCAGCTAATTGATCGAATGACCGCCCCCGCACCCGAGGCCGCGCAATCCCCCCTCGGCGCTCGCCCCGTTTCGGCCAGTTCCTTCTCGGCCAGTCTTGACCAGGTCTCCAAGCTCTTCGGATCCTTTGCCGCTCTTCGCCAGGTGAGTGTGAACCTGGAACCGGGCCGCTGCTACGTCCTGATCGGAGAAAACGGCGCGGGCAAATCCACGCTGCTGCGCATTCTGGCCGGCCTGCTTCGCCCCAGCTTCGGCACCGTCAAGGTCTTCGGCGATCTTGACCCCCATGACGCCCGCGACCGCATCGGCTACATGTCGCACGCGCCCATGCTCTACGACGAGCTGACCGCCCAGGAAAACCTGGCCTACTTCTC
>PMWR01000078.1 GCA_003166055.1 Acidobacteriaceae bacterium | reverse complement strand
TGAAGAAGAAGGCCGGCAAGACGGGCGCGAAGTAGGGACTTAGGGACTAGGGAATAGGGACTAGACGTTCGCATTGGATTTGAATTCTTAGTCCCTCAGTCCCTTAGTCCCTCAGTCCCTAAAGAAGCACCTCGGCAGTCTAGTTCGGCCGCCGCGAACAAAGGGAGCGGACCTCAAAACCCGTGCCCGATACCAGGAAACGAGAGAACAAATGCCAGAAGTAGTCGTAGCCAAGCCCCGTGAGGGCAAGTTCAACAAGAATGCCGCGCGCCGTGTCCGCGTCGCGGGCAAGATTCCGGCCGTGCTTTACGGATCGGGGCATGACCCCGTCGCCGTCGAAGTGGACCCCAAGCAGATTTCTCGGATCCTGTTTTCCGAGACCGGCCACAATACAATTTTCGATGTCGAAGTTGCCGGCCTGCCCGCGGCCAAGGCCATGATCGTCGACTGGCAGCGCGAGCCGATCAAGGATCAGCTGATCCACATCGACCTCAAGCGCATCGCCATGGACAAGACCATCAAGGTCAGCGTTCGCGTCAAGTTGCTGGGCATTCCTGCAGGTGTAAAAACCGCCGGGGGAATCCTCGACCAGGTGTTGCGCGAAGTTGAAATCGAGTGTCTGCCGGGCGACATCCCCAGCCACATCGACGTTGACGTCAGCAAGCTGGAGCTTTGGGCGTCGCTGCGTGTCAGCGATCTGCCGCACTCCGGATCCATCAAGTATCTGAATGCCGAAGATGCCACAGTTGCCCACGTCGTCTCGATTCGCGAGGAAGTGGCGCCGGCGGCAGAGGTTGAGGCAGCAGCAGTCGCCGCGGGACCAGCGGAACCTGAAGTGGCCAAGAAAGGCAAGCCGGAAGACGCAGCGGCGGCGAAAAAGCCCGAGGCGAAGAAGTAAGTCTTGGCCGAAGAAAGTCAGTCCGCCCCGGCCAGCGAGCGTTCGTTGCTCGCCGGCGGGCCAGAACCGAGGCCTCGTCGTAGTCCGTTTCTTGTCGTCGGGCTTGGCAACCCCGGCCCTGAATACACATGGACGCCGCACAATGCGGGGTTCATGGCAATCGACCGCATCGCCGTGCAAGAGGGCGTTGTGGTTCAGAACCGGCGCTGCAAGGCCGTTACCGCAACCTGCCGCATAGCGGGGCGCGATGTGGTCCTGGCCAAGCCGGAGACGTTTATGAACCTGAGCGGGCTTGCAGTAGCCGCTCTGGTCAGGGAATTTGAAGCCGATCCAGCGAAGGATCTGCTCGTGATCTACGACGAGCTGGACCTGACGCTGGGGACCTTCAAGATCAGGGAGCGCGGTTCGCCCGCGGGCCACAACGGAGCCCGCAGCGTAACCGGCGCCCTGGGTGGGCAGGAGTGGTTGCGCCTGCGCATCGGAGTCGGACCCGATCTGCCTCCGGAGGCCATTGCGGCAGCCGGCGGCAGGCGGCCCGGCAGGGATTATCTGCTCTCGCCGATGCGCAAGGCGGATTTAACGGTGCTGGACGAAGTGCTCGACCGGGTGGCGACTGCCACAAGGCGCATCATCGGCGAAGGGCCGTCAGCCGCGATGAACGAGTTTAACCGCCGCGAGTAAGACAGGGAATAGGGAGCAGGGACTGATCTCTGGAGAAGTCCCGGTTTTGGAAGGGCACGACCGGGGTACCCTCTGGGTCGCGTGCCGCAAGAGAGCAAAAAAGAGAGAAAGGGGCTTTAGCCCCCGCAGTTCGCAATGTCAGGGCTGGAACAGAAATTCCAGCGGAAAAGGAATCCAGATGTCTCGTGTGTATGAGGTGATGTTCATTGTTCGGCCCGATGTGGCCGAAGAGGATGCGGACAAGCTGATCGCCGGCTTCAGCGCCACCGTCACCGGTGGCGGCGGCGTCATCAAGTCTGTCGAAAAGATGGGCCGGCGCAAGCTTGCCTATATGGTGCGCAAGTTCAACGACGGCAATTTCGTTCTGCTGACCATCGAGGCCAACGGCGCGGTAGTGCTTGAGCTTGAGCGCCGTCTGCGCGTGACTGAGCCGGTGATCAAGTTCATCACCGTGCGCATCGACGAGGAAGAGAAGCGCCTGGCCAAGGTGAAGGCCCTGCGCGGAACCCGCCGCAAGGTCAGCTCGGAACACGCGGCTCCCGCAGCCCCAGTTGCCGCTCCAGCCGCCGCGCCGGTTGCAGCCCCGGTTGCTGCGGAAGTTGCCGAGCCGGTTCAGGCCAGCGCCTAGTGTGTTGTCTCAAAAGTTCGTATCAGAAACGAGCTGTCATCCTGAGCGGAGTTTGACGCGTTCTTTGCGGCAAACGGAGTCGAAGGACCTGCGGTGGCACTTCGGAACTTCTGCTATGAACTTCAGAGACAGGACACCGGCAATCAATTAAGAATTGCAGGCTTTGTATCAGGGCACGACTTTAGTCGGGCCGACAGGTCAGCAAAAAAGCAGCCGGGGCTTTAGCCCCTGCCCAGAGAGCAAAGAGGAAACAGCATGTCTGAAGAGACTCAGTCCAAAGCGCCCGAAACCGGCGCAGCACCACAATCTGAATCCGGACCCGGATCTGGATCCGGTCCAGCCCCCCGCTCCGGCGGCCGTCCCGCCGGCGGTCCTGGCGGCCGTCCCTCCGGTGGACCCGGCGGACGCGGCAAGTTTTTCCGCCGCAAAAAGGTCTGCAAGTTCTGCACCGAGAAGATTGACGCCATCCCGTATCGCGACGTCCGGCTCCTGCAGGGCTTTGTGGCCGAGCGCGGCAAGATCGTGCCCCGTCGGCTCACGGGCGTCTGCACCACGCACCAGCGCCGCCTGACCCGCGCCAT
>PMWR01000167.1 GCA_003166055.1 Acidobacteriaceae bacterium | reverse complement strand
TCCCGGCCCAAGAATCAAAATCAGCAGCGCCGCAAACCAGTAGTTATAGGCGTCCGCTGCCTGAAACTTGTCGGGGCTTGAGAGCACGCCCAGAAAAGTCTCCTTCTCCGCAACCCAGAATGCGACGGTCATATTGACAAACAGAATCAGCGCAATCAGCCGCGACCCAATGCCAGCCGCCAACAAAATCCCGCCCACGAGTTCAATGATCGACACACCCAACGCCGTCGCCCCCGGCGCAGGCAGGTTCAAACTCGTGAAGTACTCCGTCACACGCGACAGGTGGTGCAGTTTGCCCCATCCATCCTGCGCAAACTGCCAGCCCCAGTAGAGGCGAATCGCCAGCAGCAGCGGGCTTCGCGCGCAGTTCGCCAACCAGACAAACCGCCCATACACACTTCTTCCCAATCGCATCATGGTGCCCATGCAATCCTCCCTAGTGTGGTGCCTCAAGAAGTTCCTATTTGAAACGATCCGTCATCCTGAGCGGAGTTTGACGCGCTTTTTGCGTCAAACGGAGTCGAAGGACCTGCGGTTGCACTTCGGAGCTTTTCCTATGAACTCAAGAATCTGGACACTGCCCTTGCACCAGATTCTCGATATCCGGCGCGCAAATCCATCCCAGCTCAGCCCAGTTCGCAAACCACTCCTGCACCAGCCGCGCCCTGCGCCCCACCGGCGTCGGCGAGTTCTCAAACCCAGCGTCCAATGCCTCCGCCAGCGGCAGTCCGCGCCGAATCGCAGCCAGCGTGAGAAACTCATCCCGAAGCAGTCGCCGATAATAGACCGTTAAATCCACCCGATGCGCCGCCACCCACGTCGGCCTGCGCCGCAGCTTCGGCAATTGCGCCGGCTCTTTCGGTCCGTCCTCCTGCTTCACCCCCGCCTCGCTCGTCTGCCGCTTCTCGCGGTCGTGCAGCGCAAGCACCAGGTCGTCCGCCGCATAATCCAGTGCAATTAATCGCAGGTGCGGTTGCAGCGCAAGCCGCGAGCCGGCATCCAGCGTTGCAATCTGGTCCAGCGTCAACGGCGTGCGCTCCGCGTTGTCAAATGCCTCCACAAACGCCCACTCAATCCGCGCCACGTCGATCGCCAGCCGCCAACGTCGCCCCGCCCATTTCGGGTTCGCAGTCAGCCACTCCGGCAGCTTCGAGCCCAGGTTCCTCAGTGAAAACGACCGGCTTGGATGCGTCGTGAGATACGCAACGGATAACGCTTCAAACGCGTTGCTCCCTATCACAGCCCGCAATCCGGGAAAGTCCTCTTGCAGCGCTCCCAGCACGCGAAGCCAGTACTGCCGGTTATAAATCTCCAGCCGCTCAAAGGCCGTGAGCCTGCTGTTGGGCGCAATAAACGACGCGGCCACATCGCTCATCTTCCGCCCATCCGGCCCCTCGGCGCGCATGTCTTCATCCGCCGTCAGAGGCAGCATGATGGCCGCCGCCATCTCCCGTTGCAACGTCTCGAGATTCATCGCGCTGCCTCCACGAGCGTCTCAGCATCACGGTGCAAATATCGCTCCGCCTTCTTCGCCTCCGCGTGGACTTCATCAAACGTAGGAATATGATCGTCCCACTCCAGCAGCGTCGGCGTAGGTCCGCAACGCTCAATGGCCCGCGCATATAAATCCCACACCGGGTCGATCACCGGATGGTCGTGCGTATCCAGAATGTACTTCTCATACTTTGAATGCCCTGCAATGTGAATCTGCGCCACGCGCTCCGCTGGAACCGCATTCACATAGTCCAACGGGACAAACTCATGATTCATCGCCGACACATAGATATTGTTCACGTCCAGCAGAATGCCGCAATCCGCGCGCTCCACCACCTCGGTCAAAAACTCCCACTCCGTCATCTCCGAACCGGTAAACGCCGCATAGCTCGAAACATTCTCGACCGCTACGGGAATCTCCAGATAATCCTGGACCATCCTCACCCGCGCAACTGTTCGCTCCACCGCCTCCCATGTGTAGGGCAGCGGCAGCAGGTCGTGCGTATACGTTCCATCCACGCTGCCCCAGCACAAGTGGTCGCTGAGCCATGGCGTATTGGTTCTGTGTACCAGTTGCTTAAGCCGGCGCAGATGCTCCGGATCGGGCGCGGTCACAGAGCCGAAGTACATCGAAACTCCATGCTGCACCACGCGATATTGTTCCAGGATCCGATCCAGCGTGGCCAGTGGTCGTCCCGCATCGCACATGAAGTTTTCCGAGATGATCTCNNACCACCGGCTTGCGCGAAAAAATGTGCTGGTAGTGCGGAATGCGCAGCCCAATTCCGACGCCGTGATCCTGAAACGCATTGAAGCGATTGCCGGCCATAATGAAGAAGCTCTCAGTTGTCGGTTGTCAGCAGCTACTCTGCCGAAAAACTCGACCGCGACGTCGATGTGCAAAGACGTAAATGTGCGAAAGGGCACGACTTTAGTCGTGCCGGAGGCGACAACAGAAACCTTGGGCTTTAGCCCTTGCGGGACTTCGACCAAAATCGACCGAACTCAAACCGATACACTTCCGGAAGGTTTCGATGGCGCGGCAAAGACTAAACAGATCGACCTCCTCGCCGCGCCATCGTCTTCGCGCCGCTTAGACAGCCTTCGGTGGCTTCGAGCCATCGGTAGCGCAGCCGCCCTTGCCCTTGCAGGTGTTCTTGCCCTTGCAGCCCTGGTCGCCGGTGGAGCAGCCGCCGGTGCCCTTGCAACTGTTCTTGCCTTTACAGGAGTGTTTGGCAGGTGCGGTCTTGTCCTGGCCTGCATAACGCAGACCGGCCTTGACGACCTTCGCCGTGCCGGGATTGGCCGACTGGGCCGCCGCAACGGAGGTTCCGCCGACCAGGCCGGAGAGCGCAGCCGTCAGAAGCAGTGCATTCCATTGATTCTTCATAATCCTTTGACCTCGCTTGGGGGGGTTGGGGCGAATTGTATCCGCCGGCTGTTGGCACGCGGGATTTGCTCTTGCCGATCCCGCACGTTCCGTGTCACGTACCTTAGGAGTCAAACCCTGTCGGAAAGGTTACAGCGAATTCCACTCTTCTGAAAATGAAATTCTTTCCCGCCGGTTTCTCTGTTATGGAGTACACGCCAGCCTCGCAATCGAATTGGCTCATCGCCGGACCCGTGCGCTAACCTGATTCTGCCCCGAGACGCCAAACCCGTTCTCGGGCATGGGAGGCCGTTTGGAAAACTCGAAGGGCATGCGCGCTCTAACCGGCGCCAGCTTGGTCCTCGCGCTTCTGCAAAGCCTGTGCACCGCCGTTTTCGCCATCAGCGGCATCCGCATCGTCATCGGCCTCACTGCCCTGGCCGCGGTCTCCGGCATCTACGCGCCCGCCAAAGGCTTCCACCAGGACGCCATCCGCATCCCCATGCTCATCGTCGCCGCGGTCGGCGCCATCGCGAACCTCGCCGTCCTCGCCTGGATCTGGCATCTCCGTGCGCAACCTTCAGCCCAATGGCGCAAGCGCGAAGTCACCAGGAAGGAAAAGCGCTCCGAGCGCCTCCAGGTCGTGTTGGCTATCGTAACTCTGCTTCTGGTGGGATTCGAAACCTGGACCCACACCTTGATCCATCGCAAAGGGCCGCCGCCTCCATCCATTCACTCCAGCGAATCCTGAATTCCTACGTTGAATCCGCTAGCTGCAACTCCCTGTCCAGCCGTGCATGCAGCCTCTCGCTGAACCCCGCCGGCAATTCGAATACCCGATCGTCCGCCATCAGCACGACTACATTCCGCGTCGAGTCAAGCACCGCCGAGCAAATCTCGCAGGTCTCCAGGTGCTTGTCGATCTCCGCGCGCAGCCCCGCGTCCACCTCGCCATCGATGTAGCCGGAGATGTGCTCCCACACGTGTTTGCACTCGATCCTCATGCGCCCCACCCAAAAAGCCCCTTGCGTTTCGGCGCAAACCCCTTCAATCGCGGAGCCAAACTCCGTTGCAGCAGCGCTCGCGCCCGGTGCAGCCTCACCTTGACCGCCCCTTCACTAACCCCCAGCGCGGCAGCCGTCTCGCGCACATCCATCTCTTCGATGTCCCTCAGCAGCACAACGTTACGGTATATCTCCGGCAGCCCGTCAATCGCCTGTCGCAGCAGCGCGCCCAGTTCCTTCTGCTCCAGCGCCGCCGAAGGCACTTCGCGCCAGCTGGTCAGAATCGCCGGGGTATAGTCCCCTGTTTGTTCATCCGTTTCCGCGTCCAGCGAATCCTCTCGGCGGCTTCCCGCCTTGCGCAGTCGGCCCAGCCCCTCGTTCCGCGCAATCGACAGCACCCAGGTCCGAAACTGCGAGTCGCCGCGAAAACTCTTGAGATTTAAGTAAACTTTGATGGCCGTATCCTGCGCCGCATCCTCCGCCTCGGCCTCATTCCGCAGCAGCGACAACAGCAGAAAATAAATTGCCCGCTCGCACGGCTCGATCAGGGCGTGGAACAAATGCTTCTCGCCCGCCAGGATGCGCCGGATACAATCCGTCTCGAATTCGGGATTCGATGCTGCCACTCAGAATGACTATAGCCTGACCACGCCCCCGCTTAACCATCCGCCGCACGGGAAGCGTTTTCTGGATATTTTTCAGTGTCAAAAAATAATCCTTGTACGCAAATCACAGATTGCACTGTACAATCTCCACGAGGAGACCCATGGCCGGAGATATTCAACTTACGTGCAGCGATTGCGGGCAGGACTTTACCTTCACCGCTGCTGATCAG
>PMWR01000056.1 GCA_003166055.1 Acidobacteriaceae bacterium | reverse complement strand
GACGAAGTGTGGGATCATCATGGGCGAATTCGTATTTCGCTTGGTCCGATGCGCTTCGATCGGTATCTGAAGTTCTTGCCCGGGCAGGAAGCTTATCGCGAACTGGTTGCGTGGTTGCGCTTTTATTCCAATGGGAGTTATGAAACGGAAGTACAACTGGTCCTGGCGCGGGAAGATGCTCCGCCATGCGAGTTAGGTTTACGCGGAGAGACTCGCCCGCAGCTGGGATTGGTGAGCTGGTTGAAAACCAAGCCGCTCGAGCGGGATCCCGCCGACGCGACGTACCTGGTGCAGTGAACGACTTTTGAGATAGAGGACGGGAAAGATCATGAGCACAAACCTGAAGGCACTTATCGACAAGCTGAACGACACGACGCGGAAGGCGCTGGAGTCCGCGGCCGGCCTGTGTGTGGCGCGCACACACTACGACATCGAGATTGAGCACTATCTGCTAAAGACTCTGGACGGCAGCGACAACGACATTGCCGCGATCCTCAAGCACTTTGGCGTCGATCGCTCGCGATTGACGAAGGAGCTTGAGCGCAGCCTGGACTCGTTGAAGAGCGGCAATGCGCGCTCGCCTGCTTTCAGCCCCGCAGTCGTGAAGATGCTCTCGGAAGCGTGGACGGTCGCGAGCATCGACTTCAACGCGGGGAGCATTCGCACAGGCTTTACGCTGCTTGCGCTTCTGGGTGACGAAGAGCTTGTCCGGATGGTGAAGGACATCNNGCAAGGAGTTGCAGCTCGTCAATGCGGACGGCCTGCGTGCCAACTTCTACGACATCGTGGCAAAGTCGAATGAAGCGCAAACCAGCCTCGGCGCCGGAGGCACTGCCGAACCGGAACGCGGCGGAGGCGATGGCGCTCCAAGCCCGTCCAAGGGAAAGACGCCGCATCTGGATCAATACACTGTGAACCTGACCGCGAATGCCAAGGCGGGAAAGATCGACCCGGTGCTGGGGCGCGATATTGAAGTGCGCCAGATGATCGACATTCTGATGCGTCGTCGCCAGAACAATCCGATCCTGACCGGCGAGGCAGGTGTCGGCAAGACCGCCGTCGTCGAGGGATTTGCGAATCGCGTGGTCAGCGACGATGTGCCGCCGGCTTTGCAGGGAGTCCATATTCACAGCCTCGACTTGGCGTTATTGCAGGCGGGCGCAGGCGTGAAGGGCGAGTTTGAAAACCGGTTGAAGGGACTGATCAACGAGGTGAAATCGTCGACCGAAAAGATCATTCTGTTCATCGATGAAGCGCACACCATGATCGGCGCGGGCGGACAAGCCGGTCAGAATGATGCAGCGAATCTGCTGAAGCCTGCGCTTGCGCGCGGAGAACTGCGCACCATCGCCGCAACGACCTGGTCGGAGTACAAGAAGTACTTTGAAAAAGACCCGGCGCTGGCGCGGCGGTTCCAGGTGGTAAAGGTTGAAGAGCCTACCGAAGAGGTTGCATGCACCATGCTGCGCGGCATCAAGGCGTCGCTCGAGAAACACCACAACCTGCGCATCCTCGACGAGGCGGTAACAGCAACCGTCCGCTTGTCGCACCGGTACATTGCCGGACGGCAACTGCCGGACAAGGCAGTTAGTGTGCTGGATACAGCATGCGCGCGGCTCTCCCTGGGGCAAAACTCGACGCCTCCCCGGTTGGAAGATATTCTACGCCGGATCGACGCGCTCGAAGTGCGCAAGCGCGTGCTGGAACGCGAGACGAAGATAGGCGCCGATCATACGGAGAGCCTGGCCGAGATAGAGACGCAGATAGGCGCCGCGATCGAAGAGCGGGATATTCTGACGGAGCAATGGGAAAAAGAGAAGACTCTGACGGAGAAGATTCGCGGTTTGCAGAAAGGCCTGGAGTCGCCGGAGAAGAAGGGAAGCGAGACAGCAGAGAAAGAAAGCGAGGTGCGGGCCGAGCTTGCCAAGTTTGAAGCCGAGCTTGCTGCGCTGCAAGGCGAGAAGGGCATGATGCGCGTCTCCGTGGATGCGCAGATCGTCGGGGAAGTTATCTCGGCATGGACGGGAATTCCTCTCGGCAAGATGGTGCGCAACGAGATCGAGACGGTGCTCACGCTCGACCAACATTTGAAGAAGCGCGTGATCGGACAAGATCATGCGCTCGCAGCCATTGCGCAGAGAATACTTACCTCGCGAGCCAACCTGGACGATCCCGTCAAGCCGGTCGGCGTCTTTCTATTGGTTGGACCTAGCGGAGTTGGTAAGACCGAGACGGCCATTGCGCTGGCCGACGTTCTCTANNGAAGTGGAGAAGGCGCATCCCGATGTGCTGGAGCTATTCTTCCAGGTCTTCGATAAAGGCAGGATGGAAGACGGCGAGGGCCGCGAGATCGACTTTCGCAACACCATTATTCTGCTGACCAGCAATGCGGCGACGGACACGCTGATGAAGCTTACCGCCGATCCGGAGACAATGCCCGACAATGAAGGCATGGTCAAGGCGATGAAGCCGGAATTGAATAAGATATTCAAGCCGGCGTTCCTGGGCAGGCTGATGATCGTGCCTTACTTCCCAATCCGGGACGAGGCGATGAAGCTGATTATCAGGCTGAAGCTGGGCAAGATTCAGCGGCGCCTGATGGAGACGCACAAGATCGCACTCGTCTATGACGACGTTCTTTTGAACGAGGTGGCTTCCCGCTGCACGGAAGTGGAGAGCGGCGCCAGGAACGTGGATAACATCCTGTCGAATACTATGCTGCCCGATCTTTCGCGCCAGATTCTGTCGCGGATTGCCGAAGGGGTTGCGGCAAGCAAGGTGAGCATTTCAGTCAAGGACGGTGCGCTGACTTACGCATGGGATGTTGCAGCCTAGCGCAGTCAGCGTCCCGTCCGGGACGGTATCTAATCATCGATAGGTAAATCTCGGCAAGGAACAGGCAGGATTGCCATGGCAAGTGTGAAGCAGGCAGGCCGGTTGATGCAGTTTGCAAGTCCGCTAGGCAAGGACGTGCTGCTGATCGAGTCGCTGGAGGGCGCTGAAGGAATTTCGCGCCTCTTTGAGTATCGTGTCGAATTGCTTGCGGCCGTGGATACCACGGTCGACCCCAAGTCGATGATCGGCGCAAAAGTATCGGTTGCAATCAACCTGAACGACGCGCAGGGATCGAGATGGGTCAACGGCATTGTCGCCGCGTTTGAGCAGGGTCCCGGGGACAAGGAATTTAACACGTACAAGGCGCGGATTGTGCCGGCTATGTGGCAGCTCACGCTGAGTTCGAACTGCCGAATCTTCCAGAACAAAACAGTTTTGGAGATCGCGAAGTCGGTTCTTGGCGAGTACGGGTTGTCTTTGTCCGATCAGACCAATGCAAGCTACCAGAAGCCTGAATATTGCACGCAGTACTCGGAATCCGACTTTCACTTTGTCTCGCGCATTCTGGAGGAGAGCGGGATTTTCTACTGGTTTGAGCACACCGACCAGGACAACAAGATCATGCTGGGCGACGGACGTAATGCCTATCGGGACTGCCCTTTGTCGGCATCGATTCCTTACTCGAAGGCAGTGAGTGGGGAAGAAGGGGCCTATGGCGCGTGGATCGGAGAATTCAACGCGACGGCGACCATGGTTTCAGGCAAGCATGCGACCGCCGAATACAACTACAAGGACTATGCGCGAGAGGATGTGCCGGACAAGGCGAGCGCGAGTCCTTACGGCAACAACGCCTTCGACGAATATCTTTATCCCGCGGGAGGGGAAGGCTATGCGGGTGGCTCCCCAAGCGTCAGCAAGAATCTTGAGACTTTGTTTCTGGGTACACGGTCGCTTGCTTCCGACGCCGTCGCCGAAGTCTTTCGCGGCGCCGGAAATGCGCGTTCCTTGTGTGCCGGTTATACGTTCAGGATGACCGATAACCCGCGCGATGAGTGGAACAAAAAATATCTCCTGACCGCGGTAAC
>PMWR01000591.1 GCA_003166055.1 Acidobacteriaceae bacterium | reverse complement strand
CACGCCGTCAAATTCGACGACATTCTCGCCCAGTTGCGCATGATCGCCGCGCAGGAGCAGGTCGACGCCGAAGACGGCGCGCTGGCCCTCCTGGCCGAAGCCGGCGACGGCTCCATGCGCGATGCCTTGTCCATCATGGACCAGGCCATCGCCTCCGCGCCTGTCGAGGGCGGCAAGCCCGTGCTCTCCGCCGCGCAGATTCGCGAGCTGATGGGCGCGGTGCCCAACGCCGTCTTTGAGCGCCTGCTGGACGCTGTCGCCGCCCTCCAGAGCGCCGAGTTGATGAACCAGCTCAACCTTCTCGTCAACGCCGGCCACAGCCCGTCCTCGCTCGCGCGCCAAATGGTGCGCTACCTGCGCAACGCCCTCATGGCCAAGCTGGGCGGGGAGCAGACAGAGCTGCTCCAGATCTCGACCGACGAACGCGCCCGCGCTGCACGCACCGCGCTCCTGTTTACCGAAGAGGAGCTGACTCGTAATCTGCAAATCGTCCTGCGCACCTTCGACGACTTGAACTACCGCCAGGAGCAGCGCTTCCATCTTGAACTCGGTCTGCTCAAGCTCATCCACGCACAACGCCTGCTACCACTCGAAGAACTGCTCAGCGGCGCGGCCAGCGGGGCTTCCGTGCATGGTCCATCCGCACCACCACCGTCGCGTCCGGCGCCCAGCCCATCGCGACCGGCAGCATCCTCTGTTCCTGCTCAACCCGCGTCTTCGCCGATCTCTCCCTTCGGCCCCACTGGCGGCAGTTGGAGTTCCGCTCTCAAAGCTTCGCAGCCAAACATCGAATCCGCCCGCAAGACGGAATCGGCATCCGGCCCACTAGCCACAATGGAGCGCCCCGAACAAGCACCGGTGAGTGAACCCTTCACGAGCCCATTCGTTGGCAGCTCACCCTTCCCTGCTGTCACAGCAACGCCCAACGGATTCACCTCCGCCGTCACCGAAGGCGCTTCGGCCCGCATCGCCGAACCATCGCCTGCCTCCGCCGGCGCACCCAGCATCGAGCAACTTCGCCACGCCATCGGCTCCGCGCTGGTGAGCGCAGGGCACGTCACGGCTGGCGATCTCCTGGGCACAGCCGCTTGGAACATCGACGGCGCAAGCCTGCGCATCGCAGTACCCGGCGTCGGCAAGAAGATGCTGGCCCTGACCTTCAACGCTGTGGCGGAAAAAATCATTCGCCAGGAATTGCAGCGGCTCGGCGGCCCCGCTCGGTTTCTCATTCTTCCCGGAGAAGAGGGCGTCGGCGCCGCGCAGACCGCGTCAACCTCCACGCCAATCGCCGGCAGCATCCAAGAGGCTGCGCTCAACAACCCGATCGTTCAGCGCGCAAAGGAAATCTTCAAGGCCGAGGTCCGCAGCGTTGTCGATCTGCGGCAAAAATAAGGGCACGCGGCCGCACGAGGCACATAAACGATGATCAATCCACTCAAAATCGGGGAGATGCTTTCCCAGGCAAACCACATGCAGGAGGAAATCCAACGCAAGCTCGCCGAAACCATTGTTGAGGGCTCCAGCGGCGGCGGCGCGGTGACCACCACCATGAACGGCAAGAAACAGTTACTCAAGATTCGTATCGACCCCTCGGCCGTTGCGGGCTTCAGCGGCGGACAATCCGACGTCGAGATGCTTGAAGACCTCGTCGTCGCCGCAGTGAATGATGCCGGCCGCAAAGCCGACGAAGCGATCAAGTCAAGTGTGCAGGGAATGCTAGGTGGCCTGAAAATCCCCGGCCTGACATAGCTATGAATCGGCAACAAGCACCGTGCCCCATTCCGCTTTTTTTGCGGAATGAGTGGGAAGCTGAAAATCCAAAGAGAGCGTTCTTCGGGAGGCGAATTCCGTGTCACGCTACGCCGTGCCCATGGCCCGGCTCATTGAAGAGTTGAAGAAGCTCCCCGGCGTCGGCGCCAAGAGCGCCCAACGCTTCGCCTTCCATATCCTGCGCTCCACCGACGATGACGCCGCCGCGCTCGCCGAAGCCGTTCGCGGCCTCAAAGCAGCCCTGCGCCTCTGTTCCATCTGCAACAACGTCACCGACATCGATCCCTGCATCTACTGCTCCAGCCCAACGCGCAACCAGCGCCTGGTCTGCGTGGTCGAAGAGCCCACCAGCATCGAGTCAATAGAGCGCACGCGCGGCTACCAGGGCGTCTATCATGTGCTGCACGGAACCCTGTCGCCCTTGCATGGCGTCGGCCCCGATCAGTTACGCACCTCAACGCTTCTTGCACGCGTCGAGCGCGGCGAGATTGACGAGATTATTATGGCCACCAGCCCCACGCTCGAAGGCGAGGCGACAGCTAACTGGCTAGCCACTGCGCTACGCGGGCATTCAGTCAAGCTCACGCGCATAGCCACCGGCGTTCCCGCCGGCAGTGACATTGAGTACGCCGACGAAGTGACCATGGCCCGCGCCATGGACGGCCGCCGAGAGCTCTAGCTTCGATTCCCCACACCCTGCCGGGACATTCTGGCGCTCAGAGCCTTTGCGGGACCATGAATTTGGGCCTATCAGCCCCGGGTCCCCGACAGAACTGTCTGCGCTTTCCCCGGTGGGCGAAGGGAAAGGGAATGAATCATGGTGCACTTATCTATTTTGTTTGGTATGATTTAAACTCAATTATGGCGAAGATTTGGCAAAAATGAATTGGGGGTAATTTTTTGCTCAGGTTCAAGTTGCGGCTATTTTTCCCGAGGATGGGCAACTTGGCGGGATTGCTTGTGGTGCTTTTGCGGCTCAATTCCATTGTGCACCAAGCCGGAGGAAGAATCGGCAAACCCGATCGATATTTATCTGCAATGGAACGAGGGGTTTGGGAGAAATTCTGGAGTTCGTGGGCTTGACTTTTCAGCAACCCTTTTTACAACGCGCCATGATGGCCGCATGAAGCCGCTCGCGAAGCCCTGGAGGCAAATCGTAAATCTCGTGCGACCGGTAGATCTCGATCGTCTTTCGCGTGGTGTTGAGGGTGACCTCGCAGTGCTCGCAACCATGCAGATGCTGCTGCAAATCGGCGCGGACTTCGGGAGTTACCGAGTCGTCGATCAAGTCGTCGAGCAAAGCCAGAAACTCAGTGCAGGTCACTTTTCAACTCCCTTTTTCCTGCGAAAGTAGCGGCTCAGTCGCTCTCTGAGTTGCAGCCGTGCACGCAGCAGGCGCGATTTCACGGCCGGAATGCTCAAGCCGAGCGTCTCCGCCGTTTCTTCCGTGGAAAGTCCTTCCACGTCGCGCAATACAAATACGATCCGAAAGCCCTGGGGCAGACCCTGAATCGTCTTGCGCAGAATCTCGGCCAACTCCGACTGGTTGTAGTTCTGCTCCGGATCGGGCGCCCAGTCGGCCAGATCGCGGGGAACGCTGCCTTCCTCGGTCTCGACGTCCTCGTCGATCGAGACCATCTTGCCGGTGCGCCGCTTGCGCAGCCGCATCAGGCTTTCGTTGACTGCAATTCTTACCAACCATGTGTAAAACTTCGAGTTCCCTTGAAATTGATCCAGCTTCTCGTACGCCTTGAGAAACGCGTCCTGCATCACGTCTTCGGCATCTTCGCGGTTTTGCGTAATGTGCTGCGCAATCCTGAAGATCTGCCGGTCGTACTTGCGGACCAGCGTATCGTAGGCCGAGACATCGCCGCCGCGCACCTGTTCTACCAGGGCTACGTCGGGATGCGGTTCGAGTTCTCCTGCAATAGGTTGGATGGTCGACATGGCGGTAGGATGCGAGAAATCCTCAGGACCGGGGAAACTGAGCGTCAGGTCCGAGTCAATCCAGTGTACTGGACGACGGGCCGGCCGGCCAAATCCGTTTTCGGACATGCAGTTACGCGGCTGTTTTAGCCCCGCCCCCGTTCCCATGCGGTAACGCCAGTGATTCCCCGCCGTTACGATGCGGCAAAAGCAGCATAAAGTGAAGACATGAGGGTTTTTCCTTCCCCAAATTCAGCTTCCCGCCCGGCGTCGCGCTGCCTGTTCGGCCTGCTCTCCTTGCTGCTGGTTGCGACGCCGGTGACGGGCCAGTCTACCGCGGACACCAGGGCGAAGCCTGGCGCTTCGGCCACGGCAAAGCCAAAACCAGCAAAGAAGCCGGTTCAGGCGGGAACCCCAGCTAAGACAGGCGCATCGCATCCGGCGAAAAAGCCATTGACGACAGCGAAATCAGCTTCAGCGAAAAGGAGAAGCACGGCTGGGAAGCCAGACACCTCCAGCACCGGACGTAAGAGCCGGGCAGGCAGGGCCGCAAGAACAGCGCGCACTGCGCGCATCAGGCAGGCCTTCGTTGCCTCCACTGAGCTGCGTCCCATGGCTCAGCAATTGGCCACCCTGCGCACACCGGCCGCCTACGCAGGTGTGACGAAATACGCTCACGCGCACACCGGCGAGGCAGCCGCCGCAGCTTATCTCGCTCTGGGCCACGCCTACCTGCTCGACAAGCGCTTTGGCGATGCGGAAGCCAACCTGGTCAAGGCGAGACAGGCCGGCGATGTGCTGGCCGATTACGCCGACTTCCTTGGCGCCGAGTCCAACCACGAAGCAGGCAACGACGCCACCGCAGAAACCCTGCTGCACGGGTTTGCGGACCGCTATCCCGACAGCATATTCAACACCCAGGCTCCGGAGTTGGAAGCCAATGTCCTGCTCTCACTGAACGATCCAGCAGGGGCACAGAAGGTGCTGGCGGCCAATCCAGGCTCGGCGGCGCGCCCCGGCTATCAACTCGCGCAGGGCCAGATCGCCCTCAAGCTCAACCAGAACGAAGAGGCCGAGCGCATCTTCAAGCACCTGCTCTTGAGCCACCCTCTGGGCTCCGATGCCCAGATTGCCCGCGCCAGGCTCACCGCCATGGGCGCCGAGGCCTCGCTGACCACGGCTGAACTGCGCAGCCTCGGCGATGCCTATTACAACGCCGGCCACTATGAAGACGCGGCCGAACAGTACCGCGCCCTGCTGCGCAACTCCGCACTCGACACAAACACCCGCAACGGTTTCGCCGTCGCCGAAGCCGCGTGCCAACTGAAGCTGAAGCAACTCACCACCGCCCAGGCCGAAGCCCTCGCCGATACCCACGACGAAAACGGTGCGCGGCGGCTCTACCTGCTGATGGAGTTGGCGCGCAACAAGAACGACCTCGACGAGCAGCAGCGGATTGTCACGCTGATGGAATCCGCATTCCCCCACAGTCCCTGGCTTGCCGAGGCGCTCTTCTCCAGCGGCAACATGTATATGCTGCGGCGCGACTATCCCACCGCAGTGAACTATTACAACTACCTCGCTACACACTTCCCCGAGAACACCAACGCCGCCGCCGCTCATTGGCGAGCGGGCTGGCTCAGCTATCGTCAGGGGCTTTATCCCGAAGCAGCGCGCCTCTTCGACGAGCAGATCAAGCTCTATCCCAGCGCTACGGAGACCTCTTCCGCGCTCTACTGGCGTGGCCGGCTCTACGAGATGCAGGATCGGAAGCCGGCCCTGGCCGCAGCCAACTACCGCACGCTGATCCGCGTTTATCAGCATTTTTTCTATGCGCAGATGGCGCGCGAACGGCTCGCCGCGCTGGGCGACACGCCGGCAGCAGCGCAGCCCGTGGCGCAGGCTCAGCTCGATCGCTTCCAGGCCATTCCAGTGCCTCATCTGGACGAAAGCTTCCCGACAGACAGCCCGCATCTTGCCAAGGCGCGCCTGCTGGCCAACGCCGGGCTGAACGATTACATCGCGCAGGAGATTGCCGCCGATCCCGACTCCGCCTCCTGGAGTGCACTGGCCGAGGCGCAGATCTATGCCTCCTATGGCGAAACATATCGTGCCATGCGCGCACTCAAAAAAGCGCTGCCCTACGCCGCAACTGCATCCATCAAATCCATTCCGCTGGCTTACTGGCGAATCCTCTTCCCCAATGCATGGTGGGACACCATAAAGGCCGAGTCGGCAAAGAACAATCTCGATCCCTACATGGTGGCTTCGCTCATTCGGCAGGAATCGGAGTTCAATCCGTCGGTCGTCTCCTATGCCAATGCATATGGCCTGATGCAACTCTTGCCGTCAGTAGGAAAGCAGATGGCCCACGAGGAAGGCATCAGTCACTTCGAGACCTATCAACTACTTGACCCTGCCACCAACATCCGCCTGGGCACTCGCTATCTGCGCCAGATGCTCGAGAAATTCGGAGGCGTGGAGGAGTATGCCCTGGCCGCCTACAACGCGGGCGATTCGCGCGTAGTCGACTGGGAGGCCGCCGGTCCCTATCACGGCATGGACGAGTTTGTGGAATCCATCCCATTTACCCAGACTCGCGAATACGTCGAGGCGATTCTGCGCAACGAAGAAACCTATCGCGCCATCGACGAATACGCCGGCTCTCACTCGAAAGCCCCGATGGGAGCATCTCGTTAATTACGGGAACCCCCCTCGATACTTCCCCAGCTCCGATTCCAGTTGACTTGTTTGCGTGCGCCCGGCAACACTAGGTTGTCCGGTGGTCCCCCGGCCTCCGGAATGCCATTCGCAGCCTGCTGTTGTTGCACAACGGAGCCGGCCGGAAAATGCTGAACGGCCGCTCGGTTACATCAACCCACTGGAGGGCACGATGTCAGCCGACTTGCAGGTTCTTGAAGAATGGATTCCCGAAAAGATGGACCC
>PMWR01000424.1 GCA_003166055.1 Acidobacteriaceae bacterium | reverse complement strand
TTGGCTGCCGAGGCAGCGTTGGAGCAGGGGATTCGCAGGCCGCTGCGGGTTGCGATCTTCGGGTTTGGTACGGTGGGCAGTTCGGCGGCGCGCATCCTGTTGGAGCAGAAGCCCGAGGGCCTGGCGCTGACGCATATCTTCAACCGCGGCATAGAGCGCAAGCGTGTGGGCTGGGTTCCATCGAGCGTGGTGTGGAGCGAGGACGCGGACGCGGTGCTGGCCTCCGATGTGGACGTGGTGGTGGAACTGGCGGGCGGTCTTGAGCCGGCGGGATATTGGGTACGCCGGGCGCTGGAAGCGGGCAAGAGCGTGGTCACGGCCAACAAGAAGCTGATTGCCTTTCACGGCGTGGAACTGGAGCGGCTGGCCGCGGCCAAAGGCGGGCACCTGAAGTACGGCGCGGCGGTCGCGGGCGGAATCCCCGTGATTCCCGGCCTTGAGCAGGGGCTGGCCGGCGATTGCATTGAGCGCATTGAAGGCATTCTGAATGGCACCTGCAACTTCATCCTGAGCAAGATGGAGGACGGGGCGGAATACGCGGATGTGCTGAAAGAAGCGCAGGCGAAGGGGTATGCCGAGGCCGATCCGACAGAGGATGTTGGCGGATTCGATGCGCGTGCCAAGCTGGCAATTCTGATGCGGCTGGCGCTGAGGCTGGAAGTGGCTCCCGAAGAGATTGTGCCGCGGCCGATAACGACCATTACCGCTGTCGACTTCAGCTATGCGCGGGACCTGGGCTGCACGATCCGGCAGATTGCGCGCGCCGACCGGGCTGGCGGGCAAGTGGCGGCAACGGTTGGACCAATGCTGGTGGATCAGCGTTCGCCCCTTGCGTGGTCGCGCGGCACTGAGAATATGGTGATCGCCACCGGCCATTATGGCGGGGATGTTGTCTTCTCAGGCCACGGCGCAGGAGGCCAGCCGACCGCCGTTGCCGTGGTCAGCGACCTGCTGGCGCTTGCACACGGATCGCGTCGCGTCGAGGTGCCGTCAGAGCCCGCGGCGGTGAGCGGGGAATTCGAAGTTCCCCATTACATCCGCTTTCTGGTCAAGGATCGTCCGGGCATTGTTGCTGAGATTACCGGCGCCCTGGCCAGGGAGCACATCAACATCCGCGCGATTGTGCAGAAGCCCGGATACCCCGCCGATGCGCTGCCGTTTGTGGTGACCGTGGAGCCATGCAAGTCTTCGGCGCTGCANNTGCTGAGGAGGCCCGGCGATGATTGATTCGATTTATCGATGTGAAATTTGCGGTGAAGAAAGCCAGAATCCGGCGAAGTGGATTGTGATCCAATGTAACAACGCGCAATTGACCGTTTTCAAGTGGACCAAGGAAGCGGCCGATGCGCCGCACGCGCGTCACTACTGCGGCGAAGCGCACGCGCAGGTTTATATCAGCCGGTGGTTTGAGGCGTTCTGCGGCTGAGCGGGTTGCAGGTCAACGAGGGGTTTGTTATGCGGTCACGGAATCGGCCAGCGGGTTCACAACCTGAATCGAGCCGTAGTGTTGGCCCGCCGCCAGGTCTTCTGAGTAGAGGATCGATGCACCGGAAAACGCCGCAGCCTGAAGAATGAGTGCGTCCCAAAACGAAACTCTGTAACGCATTTCGACATCAAGCGCCATCAGGACCGACTCGGGAGTGTTGGTCACTATCTCCCATGTTGAGTACTCGCGGATCAGGATACGAACCTCGTCCACCGGGAGGGGATTGCCTGCCTTACGGCGCAGGTTGAAGCATAGCTCCTGAAGAACCTGCGTACTCAGGACACCCTGGCCCGATTCCCANNACCAGAATGTTGGTATCGACGAAGCACTTATCTCTCATGCAGTTCGTCTCGCGAACGAGCAGGCGTCCAGTTCAGATCGAATCCCGTCCGAAGCCGGGCGATGGCGCTTCGTCTAGCCTGCTGGTATCCCCTACGCTCATGCACGGCCTGCTCGAGCTTGGCCGCGAGCAGGGCGCTGATGGAGGAGTCTTCTTCCGCAGCCAAAATGCGGGCCTCGCGCAGGAGATTCGCGTCGATTTTTAGGGTAATGTTGGCTTTCATCCTCGCACCGGTTTCAGTGTAGCACATTTTTATGTGCCGCTTTAGGAGGGCGCCTTGCAGGTCTGCTACGCTTTGACCGGCGCCGGTCCGGTGGATTCGCGGACGATTAATTCCGGGGCCATGACGATCTCCGACGGGAATGGCTTCTCGCGATCGGCGATGCGCTCGAGCAGCACCTGGGCGCCGCGCTTGCCCATCTCGAGCAGCGGCTGGCGAACGGTGGTGAGCGAGGGCGTGGAGTAGGCCGCGGACTGGATGTCGTCGAAGCCGACCACGGAAACGTCTCCGGGAACGGTGAGGCCCGCGTCTTTGAGGGCGCGGATGGCGCCGATGGCGGCAATGTCGTTAAAGCAGAAGATGGCGGTGAAGTCGCGCGTTTTCTCGAGCAGGCCCTGCATGGGTTTGTAGCCGATTTCGGGCGCCATGGGGTGGTAATTGTCCTTCATGGACCAGCCGGCGGAGTCGATGCGGATGACGAGCGCGGGATCGATCTTGAGGCCGATTTCGCGGGCTACCTGCTGAATGGCCTCCCAGCGGAATTCCGAGTCGGGGATGGCGCGCGGGCCGCGCATGAATGCGATGCGGCGATGGCCGAGCGCAAAGAGATGGTTGAGCGCCTGCCCCACCGCAAGGTGGTGATCGAGAACGATGTTGGTGACGTTTTCGAGCGCACTGTGGGCCGAGATGGCAACCACGGGAACCGGCACATCGATCTGCTCCGCCGGGGTATTCAGCAGCAGGAAACCATCCACGGCGCGCTCCACCAGCATGCGCGGGTACTTCTCAATCAGCTCGCGTTTCCAGTCGTGGCAGGCGGTGAAGTAGAAGTAGTGGGCGTGGGTGAGCTCCTGGACCACGCCGCTCATGACGCGGGTGAAGTAGCCCTCGCTGAGATCCGGGGCCAGGACGCCGACGCTCATCGACTTGCTTTGGCGCAGCGAGCGGGCGAAGTAGTTGGGGCGGTAGTTGAGTCGCGCGGCGGCGTCCACGACCCGTTTGCGGGTCTCTTGGGGGATGGACTTAGCGGAGGGGGAGTCGTTCAGAACCAGTGAGACGGTGGTTTGGGATAACTCCAGATGCTCGGCGAGCATGCGCAGATTGACATGTCCCGGTGGCGTCGAACTCTTACCTTTTGCCATGTAGGAGTTGTAGCACGTTTTCTTGAAACAGGAAACATTGTTTCTCTTGTACTGAATCGCTTTTCTAGTTAGGAGGGCGGAATAAGTCCCGCCTATGTGATGCGGACCACGCGGTCTCTACCCATCACGAGAGTTCCAAGTGGCCAGGCGTAAGAGTTCGGGGAGCGGGTCAGGGCGCCTGGATGCTGTTCCGGCCTGGGTTTAGCTGCCATGTTTTGCCGTTGAAGACGAAGCTGCCGGTGAGCTTACCGGGGAGGGTGATGGTTGCGTCCAGACCGGCGCCCCGGCGGCGATACTCCACCTTGATTGTGCCTTCGGGGTGAGGATAAGTGGCCGTGAGCGAGGGCAGGTTGCCCAGATGCGGCGCGATGCGGACGGTGGCAAAGCCGGGGCTGGCGGGTTCAATGCCGGCGACCAGCGTGAGCAGATCGTAGATGGGATGCGAAGTCCAGGCGTGGGAGTCGGAGCGCGTGTCGCCGGGAATTTCAGGCCAGGTGCTGAAGTGGAGGGGCAGCAATTTGCGCCAGGGGGCTAAGGAGTTGAGGTATTCATCGGCCATGCCGGCGTGGTCCAGCGCGCGGGCCAGGTAGAAGCGGAAGTAATAGGAGGCGCTGAGGACGCCGTCGGGATTTGTGCCGGGGTCGATGGCCAGCAGCTTGCGCAGTACCTCCTGCTGCCGATCTTTGGGGATGACGTCGTAAAGCACAGCGAGGAAGTTCGCTTGCTGGCTGAAGTTCTTCTGGTCAGGATTGTCGGCGATCAGGCTGCGCGAGGGCGACCAGCATTTCGCAAAGAGTCCTGCGCGGACGTGAGCTGCGCGCTGCTGGTAGCGGGAGGCGCGGAGCGTATCGCCGAGGGAGGAATCGAGGTCGGCGGCGTCGGTCAGTGCGCCCAGGTATTCGAGCGTTGTCACGCAGGACTCGTGGTTGGCGTCGTAGGTGGGGATTTCGCCGGTGGAGACCCAGTCAATGAAGCTCCACCAAGGCAGCTGGCGGAGCAGGCCGTCGGGTTGCTCGTATTGAGCGAACCAATCGAGGATGGTGCGGGTGCCGGGGACCAGCGAGCGAACGAACTCCGGGTCGGGGCGATACATCCAGTTGTCGTGGACCATGCCAATGTAAAGCAGAGAAAAGGTGGGGATGTTTTGCGGAAGCGAGCTGGGGTAGCGGCTGCGCGTGATGCCCTCCGGCGTGCGCGATTGATCGAAGGCCAGCAGCGCCTGCCGCGCCAGGCGGTCGTCGCCGGCAACGGAGTACGAAATGAGCGCCTGGATGCGGGTGTCGCCGATGTACTGGAGCTGCTCGTAGTAGGGCGTGTCCATGTAGGTTTCATGGGCGTCGAGCCGCGCGGTGCGCCAACTGATCTCCCAGATTTTGGCGAGGTCGGGATCGGGATTGGATGCGGGGGCGATGAAGGTGGCGCGTTCCTGGAAGGGATATGCGGTGAAGTTGGCGGTGAGGGATTCGAGGGTGAGGGGCTGGTCGGCGGTGGTGATGTCGAGGTC
>PMWR01000534.1 GCA_003166055.1 Acidobacteriaceae bacterium | reverse complement strand
CGACAATCGCCTATCCGCGGGACATCCTCCGAGAGACAGAGGACTGGTATGTTAAAGGCGTATGTATACTTGAGCCAATGCCATGAGCGTGCGAATGAAGGACATCGCCAGGGATCTTGGTGTGTCCACAGTCACTATTTCTAAAGTACTGCGAAACCACCCAGATGTGGGCGAGGAAACACGCCAACGCGTTCTTGCGCGCGTAAAAGAGCTGGATTACCGGCCGAATCTTGCCGCACGCGGATTAGTGACCGGTCGCACTTACCTGGTCGGTCTCATCGTTCCCGATTTACTTCATCCCTTTTTTGCGGAAATCGCCGCATCCCTTTTAGACGCCCTTCGCAAGGAAGATTATTACCTGGTCGTCTCGTCTTCTGAAGAAGACCCCGATCTGGAAGAACAAGAGATCAGCCAGTTCTTGGCACGACGGCTCGACGCGATGATCATCGCATCTTGCCGATCCAATGTTGACGTCCTTCTCCGTATTGATAACCAAAAAATCCCCTATGTATTGATAGATCGGAGCTTTCCGGGGTTCTTATCGAATTTTGTGGGTGCCGATGATTTCGCAGCGGGAATGCTGGCGACGCAGCATCTAGTGGATGTTGGTTGCAAAAGGATCGCTCATATTCGGGGGCCGGAGACGAGCCCTGGCATCCAGAGGCTCGAGGGATACAAGAGAGCGCTTGGGCAAAACGGGAAAAACGTGATCGATGAGTATGTGATTTTTGAGCCCAAAGGCGATGTCGGGTCCAGGCAACGCGGAGCGGAAGCCTTGCGGCAACTCTTGAGCTGTAAGCGCGTTCCGGATGGGGTATTCTGCTTCAATGATCCGATGGCAATGGGAGCCGTCAACGAGGCAGTGAACCGGGGCTTCAGGGTACCCGAAGATATTGCCATCATCGGATGTGGCAACCTTCATTATGACGATTCGTTGCGGGTACCTCTCTCGAGCGTCGACCAGCATAGTCGCCAGATTGGGGCCGAAGCTGCCCGACTGGTGCTCAAAGCCTTGAAATCCAAGGTGGCGCCGAAGCCTGAGGCGATTCTGTTGCCGCCGGAATTGATCGTGAGAGAATCCACGCAACGAAGGTCAGCGAAACGCGGCAAGTAACAACTCGGCGAGATTTTGAAACTGCTCTCGGGTACCGAACGGGATGGCGAGTCGTTTGTCGCGAGTGCGATGGGGTTACATCGGGCGAGTGTCGGCCTCTCTATCGGAGCCAATGAGGCTCTCCCCATCGCAACCGATCACCTGCACATGTTTGCGTAAATCACCGGATTCAGCAGCACAATAAGTGGTGTGAGCACCGTACCCCCAGACCCGAACACCGCAATCAATCGAGTACTGAAAGACGGCAGGACCGTTTACCAAAAACAGAAGCTGTCGGGGCTCTGCATTTGGTCAGGACGCAGGAGGCCAATCCATTTCTGGGAGCCATCGGTGCTTTCCACCCGATGCCCGGCAAGGCCGATGCCAAATATGTGTTGATTGCCTCGCCCGGCACTACGCATTAAGGTCTCACATTGAGACGGGATCTGATCCACGTTGCTTCCTGGCTATTCCGCCAACTTCAAGAAACATGGTCCGTCAAACCAACAATTGTTCCCTTTTCCTTGACTTCTCCCTTGATACACCTATAGAGTAGTTATCGATTAAGTTAGCGATTAGTAAGGGAATAAAGAAGTTGCAGCAGATTTCTCTGGAGCGACACGATGCACAGATCGGAAGATGTGAATTTCGGCACCAATGCGGGCAAGCGTGCCCTGCTTGTTTTGATGGTAATCGCGGCGCTTTGGCTGCTGGGGGCGCAGGCTGCCCTGGGACAGGCCTCCTCGGTGATCTTTACCCGCACCAGCTATGTTTCGTCGGTCAACAGCGGTCCCGGGCTGACGGGTAGCCCGGACTATCAGGGTTCGGCGGGACACCTGGCGGCCAACAGCAGGGGCGATCTCTTTTTTGATGACGCACCCTACTCCTATCCCGACGCCGCTTACGTGATTGAAATCCCCGCCGACGGCGGCCCGCAGGTGACGCTGCTGAGCAACGTGGGCTATGGCGCGTCCGGTGTTTATGTGGATTCGGGAGACAACCTGTGGGCAGTGGATCCAAACGGCAACCTCATCTATGTGCCGTTTGTCGGTGGCGCCTATGCATCCGCGACCAATTCCAGCAGCCTCACGGCATGCACCATGCCGCTTTCTTCAAACACCGCTCCCTGCCGGTACTTCTGGCAGTTGAATGCCAGCATCGGCTACTACCTGCAGTCGTCTGATGTGGCACTGGATGGCGCCGGCAATGTCTACGTCGTTGACAAGCACGACGGCGCCACGAATGGCGGAGTCAATCGCATTCTCGAGTTTGCTGCGGCAACTGGCGATTTGAAGATTCTGGTGGACGGCCTGGCCTCGTCCGGTGATGCGCAACTCGCTGTCGATCCCGCCGGCGACGTGTACTACGCGGATGGCAACGGCGCGTATTATTTCGCCGCTTCCACTTTCCCGCTCACCAATGGTGCAACCGATGCTGTGGCGATTGGCAGCGGCCTGAATGATCCGACAGGCGTGGCGCTGGACTCGGGCGGCAACCTCTACATTTCCGACACCGGGAACATGCGTCTTCTCGAGATTCCCAATGTGAATGGCGCCCGCCTCACTGCGAATCAATTCATCCTGACCAACGGCTCAAACATCAGTTCGAACCATGCGCAGGCCGGCGCGGGTATCGATGGATACGGCAACATCTATTACGTCGGCAACTACGGCAACTCGATCAACCACTTGGTGGTTGGCAATCTGACCTTTGGATCGACAGCGATCGGCACTGCCACCGCGTCGTCGGCTTTAGATGTTTACTTCACCACGGCACAGACAGTAGGCAGCTTTGTCGTGACCAGCGGGCCGGGTTCGGTGTCTCCTTTCGCCATCGGTTCGAATGGTTGCACGACCGGGAAGAGCTATGCGGCCGGTGCGACATGCACCGTCAACCTCACGTATACCGCTTCGGCGGTCGGCCTGCAGACCGGCGTGATTCAGGCGCTCGATGCGAGCGGCAATCTGCTGGGCCAGGCGAAGCTTTCCGGCTCGGGGCAGGCCGCATTAATCAATGTGGATCCCGGCACGGCGGCGCCAATCGGAACCGGATGGACGGAGCCGAGCGCGATCGCCGTGGATTCGGTTGGCAATACTTACGTGGCAGACTCAAGCACCGGAAAGATTTCGAAGACTGCGGCTGGCGGCACGACGGCAACCGTTGTAGCCAGCGGATTCAGCAGTCCCTCCGCAGTGGCGGTGGACGGCGCAGGCGACCTCTACGTGGGCGACAGCGGCATCAACAAGGTTGTCGAAGTGCCCTATGCCAATGGAACTTACGGAACCGCTGTCGTGCTTGAGACCGGCCTCAGCGGCCCGACGGGACTGGCGATCGACGGAGTCGGCAATCTCTATATCGCCGATAGTGGCAACTCCCGCGTACTGCTGTATTCACCTTCCGGCGATCCTGAGGCGCAGAGCCTGGTGAGCACAGTCGGCAGCGGTTTTACAACTCCGGTTGCGGTGGCCATTGATACCGTGGGCAATCTGTATGTCTCGGATGCGGGCACCGGGGACGTCGTGCAGGTCGCGATTCCGACCGGCCTGCAGACTACGATTCTCAGTGGCTTGAAAGCGGCGGCGGGTGTGGCCGTGGATGTGGGTGGAAGCCTGTATTCCGCCGATTCCGGACTCGGCACGATCACCAGGGTCCCCAGTATTAGCGGCGTGTTGAACAGGAACGATGAAACCACGCTCGGGACAGTGGTGCTGAAGCCCACCGGCATTGCGCTCGACAACCTGGGCAACGTGTATGCGACCGATGAGGCGGATGCCGCGGTTGCTGAGAGCAAGCGCTCCGCCGGCCTGCTCAACTTCGGCAATGTGAACTCGGGCGCATCCAGCACCACCATCTCCGCCAATGTTTCAGACGGCGGCACTGCGGGGCTCACTTTGAACACCCCCGATTACACAGAGTCGGGAAGCAATGCGGCCAGCTTTGCTGTACAAACCGAATCAACCTGTGCGAACGGCGCTGCATTAAGCTCTGGCGCTGCCTGCTCGGTGGCTGTCATTTTCAGTCCCCAGGGTCCCGGATTGCAGACCGAAACGCTGGCATTTTCCAGCACCGCACAGAACAGCGCGACCCTGCTGTTGAGTGGATCTGGAACGCAGCTTAGCGGGAGCACGCTTACGATTGCTGTCACCTCGCCAGCGGGGACGCCGGCTTATGGCCAGCCGGTTACCGTCGGCGCCACGCTCACCCCGGTGGCCGGTGGATACGGTACGCCGACCGGGACGGTGACCTTCTATGTGGATTCGGCTCCGCAAGCCCCGGTACCGCTGACCAATGACACAGCATCCATCACTCTCACCGGCCTCACTGGCGGCGCACATGTGCTCAGTGCGAGTTATAGCGGCGACATCGACTATGCTTCCAGCGCATCGGCGCCCCTCGATATCACCATCGGCACGGCGGCCACGACTACATCGGTCGTGACAGTGACCGCGCCGTATTCGAGCCCCACCAGCGCCAACCCTGGCAACACCGTGACACTGAGCGCGACCGTTGCGCCCGCTGTTCCGGGTACGCCCACCGGCACCGTCGTGTTCTCAAGTGGAACCAACGTTCTCGGATCCGCGCCAGTTACGGCCTCGGTAGTGAATGGCGGCCCGGGAGGAATTGCCACGTTAACCACGACGACATTGCCTCTGGGGAGCTACAACGTAACGGCCTCCTACGGCGGCGACGCCAACTTCACCGGTTCCACCTCTCCGTCCGCAGTTCCGCTGCTGATTTCAAATGCAACCATCGGCATGACCGCCAGTTCCACCGCGCTTACGGGCGACGGGGCGCCGGTCACGCTCACGATTAGCTCGATTGCGGGATTCGGTCAGAGCGCCGCCGAGCCGGGAACGGTTAGCCTGGCCTGCGGTGGCTTGCCCGCATACGCTGTCTGTTCCTTCGCGCCAGCCTACGCCACACCCACGCAGGGTGCGCCCCAACAGATCGCCTTCACCGTTGTCACCAATCAGCCGCCCCCCATTCCACCCACAGCTGCGGGCTTCGCCGGCATTGCCCATCGGCCCGGAAGATTCGGCCTGGAGGCCCTGACCGCCCTTTGCCTGCTTGTTCCCGGCGTTCTTCTCGGCATCACGCTGAGACGCGCGCGCCGCGGCCGCAACGCGGTCTGGCGCACGACGGTCGTGCTGCTGCTTCTTCTGGGCGGTTGCATGGCGGGACTGAGCGGCTGCGGCACATCCGGGAAGGTGTTCGACACGCCAACGGGAACGTCCACCATTACGGTCACCGCGACGATTACCGCAAGCCCCGCGGCTCCCAACCCGCCGCCCACTCAAACCCTGACGTTCACGCTGACGGTCAACTAGTGAGAAACACCGCATGGCGGCTGCCGCGATTGCAAGGGCCGCCAAAAGAGATTCGGAGAGCGAGATGAGAAATCGGAGGACCGACGTGATGGTTTCAAACAGATTCAACCCGGCAGTGAGTGGCACCACCTCCACTGCCGCGATTCGAGAGGATAGAAGCATGACGTCACGCGGGTTCAAGGCGCTGATGCTGGTATTGCTGTTACTGGTGGTTTTCCCGGCGCGGGGCCGCGCACAGACCATATCCGCCACCCTCTCGGGCTTTGTGTTCGACCAGACCGACGCCGTAGTTCCGGGCGCCAAGGTAACGCTCACCAACCAGGCGTCGAAAGACAAGCGCGTCACCACCAGCAACGGCTCCGGGTATTTCAACTTTACCGCCGTTCCCGCGGCCACTTACACGGTGTTGGTGCAGCGCGAGGGATTCAAGTCTTACGAGGAAAAGGGCATCGAATTGCATCCCTCCGACCAGCGCAATCTGACCGACATACGGCTCCAGGTCGGCGCCGTTGAATCCACGGTGACGGTTACCACCGCGTCAAGCGCCGCTCCTCCCACCACCGGCGAGCGCAGCGTCCTCATCACCGCTGAAGACATCAACCATCTGCCCGTCGAAGGCCGCGACGTGACCGAACTCATCAAAACGCTTCCTGGATTTGCCCAGGTGGCCCAGGGAACGGGCGCCGATAACCTCGCACCCGACCCCGGCGTGGTTGGAGGACAGACGGGCAACTACGAGGCCAACGGCACTCCTCCCGAAGGCATCTCGATTATCAGCGATGGCGTGAACATCACCGATCCCGGCAATGGCGCGAGCTCCGATCAGGTCATCAACATGGACAATGTGCAGGAGGTCCAGGTCCAGACGTCGAACTTCGGCGCCGATAGCGCCAAGGGCCCGATCGTCATCAACGCGGTCGGCAAGTCGGGCGGCGCCGATTTTCACGGCGGCCTCTATGTCTATGGCCGAACCTACCAGTTGAATACCCAGGACTGGTTCAGCAAGCACGATGGCGACGCCAAGCCCGAGGATCGATACATCTACCCCGGCGGAAACATTGGCGGCCCGATCAAGATTCCGGGAACGAACCTCAATCACAACAAGAAGCTCACCTTCTTCGTCGGCGGTGAAGATTACGTCCAGAAGAATGTCTACGCATATGGCAGCGCCGCCGCCGCAACAGTGGAAGCTCTTGTGCCCACCAAGAACATGCGCACCGGCAACTTTACTCAATCCGAATTGTCCAATTACTTCGGCGTGCCGGTGAACGCGACCACGTGCAGCACCAGTCCGAACGCGACACTGTCGTTGTACATCAACATCTGCAATATCCCAAGCGGCAATACTCCCGGACTCAGCCCCAACAGCCAGGGAGTTCAGGGACCGGATGGTCCGCCGATCATCGGAGGAAATATTCCGCAAATCGCGCTTGATCCTGGCGCACTGGCCCTCATGAATGGCCTGGTCCCCTTGCCAAACCACACCCCTTTCTTCTCCAATCCTGCGGGAACCGCAACCGGCGAGCAACTCAGTGTCTTCAATTATCAGCAGGTCAACCTCCAAGACAACAGCTCCTACCAGACCCGCGCGCGTGTCGACTACTCCATCTCCGATAACTCCAAAATCTATGTCGCGTACGACTTTCAGCACAGCAACGGCCGCAACCCCCAACAGCTCTTCTACTCACCGCAACAACCGTTCGGTGAAATCAATACTCCGAATGGAATTCTGGGCGAAGACTTTTCGCACACGGCTTCGATGAACTTTACCCGGGTGCTCACGTCCTCGTTGACCAACGAGTTCTATGTGGGCGTGAATCTGAACCTGGGCCACAATTCGCCAGGCAAGGCGGGGTCCTACCTGAGCAGCAGCATCAACTACCCCTATCAGGGAATCTATCCCACACTGCAATATCCGCAACTCTACGACTACGGATTCGACGGCCTGCCACTAGGCCTGTTTCCCGATTACTCCTCGAAAGTCTTTCAGCACAAATTCGTCCCCAATGGCGGAGACAACCTCACCAAGGTGATCGGGACGCACACCATCAAGGTTGGTGGCTATCTTGAACGCGCAACAAACAATCAGACTGACCTTAACGTTGCCTCCAACGGCCAGATTCAGCAATACTACCTCGGCGAACTCAGCCCCTTCGGCGGGGTCTCCGCAAATCGCATCTATGAGCCGACGCTTCCTGGCCAGACCAATTCCTATGCCAACTACCCAGAGCCGGGCAACTTCCTCGCCAGCTTCTTCATGGGGGAGATTCAGCAATACAACCAGTTCAATTTCCAAACCAACAGCGACCTCTACTATTGGACCGCGGACTCTTACGCAACCGACTCCTGGAAGGTTAATAAGAAATTGACCCTGGATCTCGGCTTCCGCCTTGGCCACGTGGGCCCGTGGGAAGATGCGCATGGCCTGGGAATGGCGGTGTGGAATCCGACTCTTTATGCAAGCGAGACCTCGATTACAAGCCTCCGCGACGTGAGTTCCACAGTTCCCAACCCTGGATTCACCTGGCATGCCATTGACAAGAGCATCCCCAACTCTGGCGCAGGTTCCACATGGGCGTTCTTCTCGCCGCGCTTTGGCATGGCCTGGGACGCCTACGGCAATGGAAAGACCGTGGTGCGCGGCGGCATCGGCGCTTATCGCTCGCATGACTCGTGGAACGACGTCAACCAGACGCAGGCTACAGCGCAGGGACAGACCTACGCCACGGTTGGCGGCGGCGGCCTCATGCTGCGCGACATTCCCGCCTTGATTCCGGCCTCCGGCATCAGCGGCGGCAACGCAACCCAGGCAGGA
Organism: Acidobacteriaceae bacterium; assembly: GCA_003166055.1. The sequence continues at coordinate 8,289 of PMWR01000534.1, read as the reverse complement.
ACTTCGGGCGTGGGATTTGGTCTCAGCTCGGGCGACAACGAGCAGCCGCTCACCTGGACCTACAGTTTTACTCTGTCTCAACAGGTCAATCCTTCAACGCTCTTTGAAACTTCATACCAGGGCAGCCAGAGCAGCGACCTTCTCACCCAGTACGAGCAGGGAGCCGCCGGCGACATTGAGAACATCGACTCGTTGCCCATCGGTACGCTCTTCAATCCCGACCCGCTTACCGGGGAGGTCAACACGCCGCAAGGCTTCTCGGGCGAAGATCATGTCAACGATTTCCGCCCCTACCCCTTCTACACACAGGTCAATGTGGCGCGCCATATCCTCTACTCCAACTACAACGCGCTGCAGACTTCCATCAAGAAAACGCAGGGACGCGGGCTCTACAGCGTGAACTACACATGGTCCAAGGTGATGGGTGTCTTTGGCGCCTACAACACGGGCAACATGATTGACTCGCGGAATATCCGCCCCAATTACGGACCATTGGCTTTTGACCGTTCGCATGTTGTCAACGCGACATATTCTTACAACGTGGGCAACTGGGTCCATGGCTCAAAGCTGCTTGGCGGCCTCGCGAATCAGTGGGAACTCTCGGGGATTTTCAACATCCAGAGCGGACCGGATGCCCAGCGCGTGCTCAACTCGAACTTCGGCCTCGGGGGCACAATCGCTCCGCTCAATGGAGTGCAAACGGCGGCCAATTCGTTCAACATTAACAACCTGACCTTCCTCGGGACGCCGGACGTGGTCCTTCAGCCCAAAATCACCTGCAATCCCGGCACGGGCGTCAATCGCAGCCAGCATCAGTATTTGAACAGCGCCTGCTTTGCGATTCCTGATTTTGGCGTCAACGGCCCCGCTTCCATTCCTTACATCCACACCCCCGGCTACTTCGATGCCGACGCCCGTTTGGGGAAAGATATCCGGCTGGGAGACAGGAAAGACTTTCAATTTCTGCTCTCGGCCTTCAACGTGATCAATCGCGCCAACTACAGCTTCTCCAGCAAGTTTCCCACCGAGCAGACACTGCGCTTTACCGGAGACACGCTTTCGGATGCAACCACTCCGGCGGACTTCGGCTCCGCGCAGTTCCGGTTTGGCCGCCGCGTTGCTGAAATCACACTGAAGTACAACTTCTAAGTAAGAAGAAGCCCTGGCTGCGCGATTCGTTTTCGCACAGGTTCAATGCACTTGATGAATTGGCACAGGAATTCCCAGGCGCTGTTGCCTGGGAATTTCTGCGGGTGGGCATGGAGAATGGAAAACATGAGTAGGTTCACGGTGCATACATCGTTCAAAGCGTTGGCCTCAGTGACTGCGGGAGCGTTGCTTCTCTGGCCGGCATGTTCAGCGCCGGCGCAGGCAACTGCAAACGTGCAGGTGGACGTCTCCAAGCCAATCAACGTGATGACCGTGCAGGCCATGGGCATCTATACCGACCTCTACGACACCGGGACAACCAAGCCTGTGGTTGCCGGCTATCTGCATGCCGCCGGAATGTACACGATGCGGTATCCCGGAGGCTTTGGGTCGTACCCGGACCTGTATCACTGGGCCACAAATTCCGGTGTGCCGTACGCCAACTTCAAGCAGGACACCGAGCACTTCTATCCCAGCGAGAACAGCATGGGCCACATCGTCCAGTTTCTCGACAAGCTGGGAACCGCCATCATCACCGTCGACTACGGGTCAAACGCCGCGGGCACTGGAGGCGGGGAACCGGCCGAAGCCGCGGCCTGGGTTGCATATGCCAATGGAAACCCGAACGATGCGAAGGTGATCGGCAAAGACAGCACAGGCAAGGACTGGAAGACTGTCGGCTACTGGGCCACGCTGCGCAGTGAGGCGCCGCTCGCCACCGACGATGGAATGAATCTGCTGCGCGCAAGCCACCCCAGGCCGCTGGCCATCAAGCTGTGGGAGATCGGCAGCGAGGTCTACAAGAATAGCTATTACTATGGCGATTATTACGGGGATCATCACGACACGGAAGAGGATCTTCACGCTTCATATCCCCCAAACTCGAAGGACAACGACAAGCGCAAAAAGAATCCGAATCTCTCGCCCGCATTTTATGGAGCGCAGGTGGTGGAATTCTCCAAGGCCATGAAGGCGGTTGACCCAACCATCTGGGTTGGCGCGTCCATGGCGCTCGCGCCATTGGATTATCACTTCGCTCCCGATTGGAACAGTGAAGTGCTCAAGGCCGCATGCGGCAACATCGACTTTATCTCCCTGGCCTGGCGCCCCGGAGACACGCTCCCCCCGGACTATAAGGTGAGGGACGACGACTCCGTGCTGCGGGCGCCCGAAGAACAGCTCGGCAAGATACTCTCAGAGGCAATCTACAACAACAAGAAGTACTGCCCGGCGGGCCGCTCGCCGCGCATCGCCTTTACCCAGGTAGCGCCCATCGAATGGCCAAAGATCGATCATCCGATCGTGGATGCGCTCTTTGCCGCCGATGCCATGGCTCTGCTGGTTGAGTCCGGCACCATCAACAGCGACTGGATGGAATTGCACCACCCCTCGTTTCTGAATGACAGCAACCAGCCCGGTCCTGCCTACTATGGCATCCAGATGCTCCACATCGTTGCCTTCCGTCCCGGCGATGAATTCGTGACTGCATCGTCGAGCAACTTTCAGCTCGCCGCGCATGCCACCAGGCGCACAGACGGCAGCCTCGGCATCCTGCTGATCAACAAGAACGCCAACAGCGCCGTCGACGTCAGGATCAAAATCGATGGTGGAAGTTTTGCGACTGCCGGTCTGCGTTTCGATTACGGCCAGGAGACGTTGAAGGCCGCGGGGCAGGTTGCCAAAAGTCCTGTGAAGGACCTTGGAGCAACATTTACGGTATCCGTTCCAGCTTATGCCATCACCGACATTGTGATTCCCAAGGCCCAGTAAACGCGCCCTGGCGAACCCACTTTGTGCACTCGCATAAGTGGGTGGCGTTCGTTCCTGCTTCTCCATGAAGAGATCGAGGACGAACGCCACCCATTTGTCTTTGGTAAGCGTCCTGATCTCCCCTCTTGACCTTCGTGAGGAGTGATTCTTGAGGTGCCCACTACGTTTTTGGTGGGCGCCTGGTGAGTGTGTCTAAGCGGCTTGGGAGGATTGACCTACCGCCTGTCAAGCCCCATTCCCCCGGACCTCAAGCTATCGCCCTTATCGTCAACGCCTCCCGCTGCCCGGCAGGGGTCCCACTCATCACCGTACCAGGGGCTGTGCCCCGTCATCGCAGCTTTTCGCGATGAGCGGGTCTTCGGGAAGGTGGTCCGCTCGTCCCGGAGGGACCGGATGAAAACAGTCGTTCATCATCCTTCGGCTCACAACCACGCATGAAAGTAGCGCGGGTCTCCTGACCCGCTGTACCGCGGACGTCCACNNCGGGTCAGAAAACCCAGAGGCTGCCCAGAAGCACCAGGGCCGCGATGACTGTGATGGCCTGGTAGATCAGGTCTTCCGCCTTACAGGCCTGCGCGCCGCCGGGCGAAGGCGTTGACTCGCATGCGATTTGGGATTCGTCCTGCATCGAGGTTCTGCCTTTCCTGTTCCTTGAGCCTGCGCCGTGTATTGTGGCGGGCAACCGGAGATTTAGCGCCGACTCCTATTGCGAGCGCTGTCTGCGATAGGTACGAGCCTGGGTTCACAGCGGATCCTTAATTGAGAGTCTTGAAACTCAACGAAGGATTCTTGCATGCTGCATTTTTGATCGGCCACCAGGGAAAAAATCCTACGCCTACCAATCAAAACGTGGAAGCCGGGAGTATTCCTTTGGTAACGGGTGTAAAATCCGCTCGTGAGCACTCCTCCGCAACCCTCCCTTCCATCCTTTGTCCCACCGCAAGAGCCGCGCCAGCGCAACTGGCTGCCGCTCGCCATTGCAGCCGCGGTAGTCCTCATCGCCGCCGCAATCGTGGTGCTGGTGCTCGAGCACGGCACGCCCGCCACCAGTGTCACTCCCATCTCCGCCGCACCGGACGCTTACGCCGCCAGCCTCCCCATCGGCGGACTGGTCATGAGCGAGTCGGCAAACCTTGCCGGCGGCAAAGTCACCTACGTCGATGGCCACATTGCCAATACCGGTACCCGCACCGTCACCGGCGTCACGGTCCAGGTTCTCTTCCGCAGCTTCACTCATGAAGTGGCGCAGAACGAAACTCAGCCGCTCAAGCTGATCCGGACCCGCGAACCATACGTCGATCTGGAGCCAGTCTCCGCCGCGCCGCTCAAGCCCGGTGGCGAACACGACTTCCGGCTGATCTTCGACAGCGTCTCTCCCGATTGGGATGGCGCCTATCCCGAGGTCCGCGTGATCCATGTTGCATCCGAATAGGTTGACACCAGGCGGGATGCGGCGCCCGTCTTTACCCGGTAAGAATTACCTGATAAAGCAAAAACTACACGTCTGGCGGCCTCTCAATTAGACCCTTTTCCCCGCAGTGTCACAAACCACCTCGCATAAACCACACAATATCAAGCGCGTAGTAGATCGCAGCGCCGGGGCCCAGGTTTGGCATCGGCATTGCTATCTATTCAGGCGAGCGGACAGTAAAGCTCACCCCCGCGTAGACTCCCCTGCTGCGGAACCTGAAGACGAGGATGGTTCATTTCATGAGACGGAATGCAGCAATTTCGAGCACCTTCCCTGGCCAGTTCGCCATACTTTTGCTGGCATCTGCGATTGCTATTCCCGCGCTGGCTCAAGACAGTCAGAGCAGCGCGACTCCCCAGAGCACACCTCCTTCGGCGGCTCAACAACAGCCCTCCCCTGCGGCAATGTCACCGATGAATACCCCGAAGGAGGGGTTCTGGGGACGTGTGAATCCCTTTGCCCGCAAGAAGTGGGTAAAGAGGCAGACCGACCCCATCAATGACCGGCTCACCGAGCTCGACGGCCTCAACGCGAAGAACGCCAACGACATCAAGGATGTCGATAGCCGGTCACAGGCCGGCATTCACCAGGCGCAGACCACGGCCGACGCAGCTAACCAGGTTGCAACCGCGGCCGGAACCCAGGCGCAAAATGCCAACGGCCTCGCCCAGGGTGCGGCCGGACATGTCGATCAGCTGAACAGCACCGTTAAGGGCATCGACCAGTATAAGCAGATCACGGAAGCGGAGGTCACGTTTCGCGGCGGTTCGCCGATATTGTCTGCAGCAGCCAGGAAGAATCTCGACGACTTGGCAGCAACCTTGACCGGCAGACTGGGTTACATCCTTGAAGTGGAGGGACATTCACCTCTCGCCGGCAGCGCCGGCATCCAGAGTTCCGAGCGGTTCACCGAAGCGGTCCAGCGCTATCTCGTAACTGAACACGACATTCCCGTCTACCGCATGCACGCAGTGGCACTGGGAAATGCACACGGCGATTCGGATAACGACGACAAGCCGATGCATACCAGTAGCGTACACATTCGGTTGATGGAAAACAGTTTGGCGGCCCAGGGAGCGTCACCACCCCATGACGATGCTTCCTCGAATGGTGCGGAGCGGCAGTAAAACCGCAGCCACCCCCGAGGCTCCTTTCCGTCCTAACGGCTACCCCGCCGTAGGCCGCCAAAAAAGCTCTCGACAACGAGAGAACCAAGGCAACTTGGCCCCCGTTAATGACGGGGGCCGTTTTTTTGTGTCTGCAGGGCTTTCCCACCATGAGATCGTCTTTGGAATAGGCTGCATTTATTCGACAGGACAGGAGTCCTTACTGAACGGTAGCTTTTTCTTGCCGCCCAAGGCGAATGTAACCCTTATTGTTGTTTGCACCTCGACGGGTTCGCCGCGCAAGAGATAAGGGCGATACTTCCACTCTCGGACGGCCTTGAGCGAAGGCTCCTGCAGAATCGCCGGGCCGCATTCAGGGTGAAGGTCCGAAATCTCTCCTGCCTTAGAAATTGTGGCCTTAAGGATCACTATTCCGGATATGCGGGCTGCCTTGGCTTTTGCCGGGTATTCAGGATCGACCTTGTAGATCAGCATGCCAACTGCTACATCATTAGGAATGGTGACGGGCTTCGAACCGGATGGGGGCACATTCGCCAGCGTGTTAGCCAAAGCGGCGTCATCGTTAAAGATTGCATTGGCACAAACCACAGTTGAGATCGCGAATAGACAACCGACGATGCAGGCAATGAGGCGTGAATGCATTCGCAAAATATACACGCCCGTCACTTCAATTCCCAAATATTTTTCGGAATTCACCCCGACACACGTCTGCCAGGCCTTGTGAGCTAGTCGGGACATACGCGGTTTCCTGAAGACATAGGGAATCATCCATGGAAGGCTGACAGGCCGCTTGTCTGAATCTCATTTCCGGCCATCTCAGTGACGGATGACGCTCGACCGATCGGCTCAGCCCATTAAAATCGACACATGGACTCCATTACCCCAAAACCCGCCGTCATTGAAACGGCGCCAGACACAATCCTCGACGGCAGCCGCTTTGTGCGCGCCTGTTTGCGCCGCCCCGTCGATCGCACCCCCGTATGGTTCCTTCGCCAGGCCGGCCGATACATGCAGGAGTACCGCGACGTACGCAAGCACCACACGCTGGTTGAAATCTGCAAGCAGCCCGAACTGGCCGCCGAAGTCACCATCACCGCCGCGGAAAAGCTCGGTGTGGATGCGGCCATCATTTTTGCCGACCTGCTGCTGCCGCTCGAGCCCATGGGGCTGCCCTTCGAGTTTCAGGCCGGCGAGGGCCCGGTGGTTCACCACCCCGTGCGCACGCTTGAAGACGTAAAAGCCCTGCGCACCGACCGTGCCGATGATCTCGCCTACGTTGCCCGTGCCATCCAAAAGGTGGCTACCCACTTCAAAGATACCCTCGGCATCATCGGTTTTTGCGGCGCTCCATACACGCTGGCCAGCTACATGATCGAAGGCGGCGGATCGAAAAATTACATTCACACCAAGCAGATGATGTATCGCGAACCTCTCGCGTGGCGCCTGCTGCTCGACAAGATCGTCAAAGTCCTCGAAGAGTATTGCCGCCTTCAGGTCCTGGCCGGCGCCGACGTGATCCAGATCTTCGACAGTTGGGTAGGCTCGCTCGGGCTGTCTGACTATCGCGAATATGCCTTTGAAGCGTCGAAGCGCCTGGTCCGCGCCGTGCAACAGATGGGTGTGCCCGTGATTTACTTTGGCGTCGAGACTGCCGGCCTGCTGACGGAGATGGCCTCCACCGGCGCCGATGTGATTGGCCTCGATTGGCGGCAGCCGCTCGACGATGGCTGGCGCGCGGTCGGCCACGGCCATGCCGTACAGGGCAATCTCGACCCCATCACGTTGTTCGCGCCGCTTGAAGTTCTCGAATTGCGTGTCAAAGAGATTCTGCGCGCAGCCAACGGTCGCCCCGGCCACATCTTCAACCTTGGACACGGCATCGTCCCCACGACTCCCGTTGAAAGCGTTCAGGCCGTCGTCAAGATGGTCCGTGAGTTCCGCCTTGAGGAGTCAGCGAATGCCTAAACAAGCCGTCCTGCTCCTCGCCCACGGTACCCCCGAAACCGTCGAGCAGATTCCCGAATACCTGCGCAATGTGGTCAGCGGCCGTCCGTTGCCGCCTGCGGTGATTGAAGAAATCCAGCACCGCTATGCGCTGATCGGCCGCAGCCCGCTCACCGAGATCACCATGGAGCAGGCGCGCCTGGTTGAAGTGGAGCTGGCTGCGAGCGGCAACACAGTTCCCGTTTATGTCGGCATGCGCAACTGGCGGCCTTACATCCCTGACGTGGTTAAGCAGATGCGCGCCGACGGCATTGAGGAGTTCGCGGTCATCTGCATGGCGCCGCAAAACTCGCGCACCAGCGTAGGTCTCTACCGCCGCGCCGTTGAAGCGGAATCGAGCGGCCTGCGCGTCGACTTCACCGAAGGCTGGGCGCAACATCCGCTGCTCGCCCAGGCCTTCGCCGAGCGCCTCAAACCGGCCTGGACCAGGCTAAGCGAAGCGGTGGGCGCCCCGGTTCCGGTCTTGTTCACAGCGCACAGCGTTCCAACCCGCACCATCCAGCCCCTCGCGGCCAGCGAAGGCCAACCTCGCCTCTGGCCCGCCGGCCAGGGCGCGGACCCCTACGCCGAGGAAGCCAGGCACACCGCCGAACTGGTCGCCGCTCGTTTGCCTGAGATTCCCCGCTGGTGGTTTGCGTTCCAGAGCCAAGGCGCCAGCGGCGGTCCATGGATCGGCCCATCCGTCGAAGAGACCCTGGAATCCATCGCCGCCGACGGCATCCAATTCCTCATCCTCCAACCCATCGGCTTTCTCTGCGATCACGTCGA
>PMWR01000335.1 GCA_003166055.1 Acidobacteriaceae bacterium | reverse complement strand
CTTCCAACATTCAATAAGCCACGAGTCATCGCATGTGGCGAGGATCTCGCCAACTACATCGCATTGCTGCGAGGCTGTATAGCAGAGGTCGTGCAGCTATTTGAAGCACACCGCATCAAGCCGGTGATCCGTGATGAGCGATTCGCAGGCTATCCGATAGACGTGAACTTTTCAGGACAGCTGCGGCCGGAGCAACTCGACGCTGCGGCCGCGATCGCCGAATACGGCGACGGGATTCTTTGCGCTCCTACTGCTTTTGGAAAGACCGCTTTGGCAGCGTGGATGATTGCCCAACGGAAAGTGAACACGCTTGTGCTGGTCCATCGGCAGCAGTTGCTCGATCAGTGGCAGGCACGATTATCGATGTTCCTCGATCTGCCGGCCAAATCGATAGGACAAATTGGCGGCGGCAAGAACGATCCGAGTGGGTGCGTAGATGTTGCCATCATCCAGAGCAGTCACGACAAAGCCGGAGTGAAAGACTTCGTCGCCGAATACGGTCAGGTCATCGTGGATGAGTGTCACCATCTGTCCGCCTTTACCTTTGAGCAGGTGATGAAGCAGGTAAAAGCGAAATATGTGCTTGGCTTGACAGCAACTCCTGAGCGCAAGGACGGCCATCATCCTATCATCTATATGCAGTGCGGCCCGATACGATACAAGCTCAGCGCCCGTTCAATGACCGCTTCCTCCCCATTCGAGCATGAAGTATTACCCCGCCTGACAGAGTTTTGTGTGCCTCCTGAACAAGCTGACACGACGATTCAGGAATTGTACGCCGGTCTTGTCGATGACATACCCCGCAATGAACTGATCGTCGGCGACCTGCTGCGCGCCGTACAAGATGGATGCTCACCGCTGCTGCTGACCTCCAGGACCGAACATCTCAAGTATTTTGAGACCGCGCTCGATGGAAAGGTTGAAAACGTATTTGTACTGAAAGGTGGCATGGGGAAGAAGCAGCGGCGGTTGATCGCGGAGGCAATTGCGGCAGTTCCAGAGGGCAATCCACGAGTCATCCTGGCAACGGGAAGTTACATCGGAGAGGGCTTTGACGATGCTCGCCTTGATTCCCTGTTTCTGGCAATGCCCATTTCATGGAGGGGAACGTTGCAGCAGTATGTCGGGCGCCTTCATCGGCTTCACGATGCGAAGCGCGTTGTCCGGGTTTACGACTATGTCGATTCCAAGGTCCTCATGCTGGCAAGGATGTATGCGCACCGACTAAAAGGTTACAGTGCTATCGGCTACCGGATTTGCAATTCGTCCAATGAGATGTTTGGGGCGGAGCGGCAAACAACCGTGCCGAATAGACTGGCAGCGGACGCTCTCGAAGGGCGTGGGGGAATATGACACAAAAGCAAGGCAACCCCGCAGTAGTTCATGTGGATATTCGCAAGCTGAAACGGAAGCCGGAACCCGACCTTCCGTTCCTCACCAAGGCAAAGCTGGAAGCACTGGTTGAGGAGGCTGTGGTCGATGCTTACGGTGACGAAGAACAGACCGGCGGCTTCTTTGCGATGATTGAGGAGTATCTTGCTCTGCCCTTTTCTGTGAGTATCCTGGGCGTTGAGGCAGTCGTGGAAAAAGTTGACATGACGCGCGATGGTAGAATTGTTGCGGTCTGCAAGCGAGACGGAGTCAAGCAGAGGATTGAAATCCTCGATCTTCCTTTGCCCAAGCCAATACCGGCGGGCGCGGAATGGATTGCGGCATACAGCCATTGGCGCAGAGGGTTATAAGTGAGCGAATATCAGTATTACGACTTCAAAGCAATTGACCACGCGCTGACCAAGACCGAGATGGCAGCCCTTCGCGCCATCTCCACACGCGCTGTAATTTCAACGACGAGTTTTACGAATCACTACGAGTGGGGCGACTTGAAAGCCGATCCGCTCAAACTCTTGGAAAGGTACTTCGACGCGTTTCTCTATGTGGCAAATTGGGGCACGAGAGAATTCAATCTTCGCTTGCCGCAGGAACTGGTCGACTTCAAACAGCTCAAGTNNACTGGCTGGATGGGATCGTTGGTCTCTCTGCGCTCCGATCTGCTTCGGAGCGATCTTCGCTGCCTTTATCTCGGATGGCTGCACAGCGTGGAGTGTCACGAATTCTCTGAAGATGCGCTGGAGCCCCCGGTGCCTGCCGGCCTGCGGGAATTATCAGCGCCCCTTGATTCGTTAATCGAATTTCTTGGGATTGATGAGGATCTCGTGGAAGTTGCAGCCTCTGCTTCTGCACCGTTGCAAGCAGGGCCATCGCGCAATGATCTTGCAGCCTGGGTTCGGGGCTTGCCTGCCAATGAAAAGGAGAGCCTGACTATAGACTTTCTGTCAGAATCGGGTGAGCGGAGCAGGCTCGAACTTCTGCAACGCTTTCAACGGGAGAACGCCGTCGCAGCGAGGGACAGCGCGATCGTACGGCGTACAGTGAAAGATCTCCTGGCAGAAGCTCGTGTCCGCGCGGATGAGCGGGCAAGGCAACTGAATGCGAAGCGAGCGGCGGATGCAGCGCGGAAGAAAGCGATGGACGAGGCGGATCGCGCGCTGTACCTTGAAGCTCTGGCGAAGCGCGAGAAAGTGGCCTGGAAGCAGGTGGAAGCGTATATCCAGAAGCGGCAGCCGAAGGAATACGAGCGGGCCGTGATTCTGTTAGTTGATCTGCATGACCTGGCTGTTCGCCAAGGGGACGAAACCGGGTTCCAGTTGACGATGGAGGAGCTTCGCAAGACACATGCAGCCAAGGGCACCTTCTTGCGACGACTGGCAAAGGCAAATCTGTAGGCAATTTGCGCCGCTGGTTTCTCCGTCCTTCTTTTGGAGTCGAATTTGGCTGGGGAAGCCTGCAAATCGTCGTTCTCCGCCCCAAAATACTTGCAATTGCAATGCGCAATGTACTTGCAACTGCTCGTCGCTATATACTTGTAATCGCACGGCTCTATAAACTTGCACTAACCCGACGGAGTGCATATGGCGGCACCGAACGAAAAGCTTGCGGCATCACTGAGCATCCTTCAGGGACTCCAGAAGGGCGGGCGGCGCGTCTTTCAGTCGAGCGAACTGAGCCGGGTTCA
>PMWR01000570.1 GCA_003166055.1 Acidobacteriaceae bacterium | reverse complement strand
CCCTCGGGAAAGAACAACACCGGCACCGCGCCCTTGAGCCGCTCGGCAACCTGCCTGGTCACAGCTTCCGCACTGGCGCGGCTCGAGCGGTCCACAAACAGCGTTCCACCGGCACGCGCGAGCGTACCGAAGAAAGGCCAGCGGCCAATCTCTGCCTTCGCAACCATCGCGCAAGGCAGCGCAGCGCCGAAGATAAGCACTTCAAGATAGCTCAAATGGTTGGCCACCAGCAGGCCGCTGCTCGGTGGTGTGCCGGTAACCTTCATCTCGACGCCAAAAAGCTTTGCCACCATCTTGGCTGAAGAATGGTTCCATTGCGCGCGGCGCTCCGGCGTATCCGGGCCGCTGAGGCGGGAGATGATTGCACGAAACAGGCAGTAGAGGAGAGCCAAACCCAGCGTCACAGCACGCCGGACGGCGCGCAGGCTCATTGTGTCAGAGGCGCAAGGAATCGATTGCGCGCCGACGACGAAAGCAGCTTCAGATCGAGCAAAGTGAGGAAGTCGATGGTGCCGAACTCCTGATCCCAGGCCGGCGGGCCGCCGATGCGCGCCCCGATGGCGAGATAGGTCTTCAGCAGCTTGGGGACGCTCACCTGTACAGGCGCTCCATCCTTGCAGCTTCTTTCTGCTGCAAGGTCAGGAACCAATCCGCCCGTGCGAGCCTCCCGCGAGCCGCTGCCCCACGCAGGGTCTTCCAGTGAGGGCGACGGCTGTGCATGTGCGCCCTCCTGCTCCGTGGGACACGCGTACGCGGCGGTCGGCACAGTTTCAAACTCCGGCGAAACCCGGTAGTGCTCAAGCTGGCGATACATCTGCCAGCCCTCAGCCGGATTTCGGGACGTCAACGACGAGCAACCGATCAGGTATCGCAGTCCCATGTCATTAGCATACTGCGCGATACCCCTCCACAGCAGTGTCAATACTTCCGGCGTACGATGTTCGCGGTCGATCGAGGCGCGGCCGAGCTCCAAAATACCGGCCCGGAGCGGCTCGTACGGGGCGAAGCTGAACTCCTGCTCCGAGTAGTACCCCAGGTTGCGCGCGGCCGTGGTTCCGGATTGCATCCGATAAGTGCCGACAATCCGGCGGGATGGGTTTTCTTCTGACTTATCCTCAACCAGAAGATGTTCGCAGACTTTGTCGAACTGGTCCGTGTCGAGACCTGTTTCATAGGAACTTTCCAGCCCCTCGCCCAGTTCGATATTGAAGACCCTGAACCGCAACCGGCACGCCGCAACACGGTCCTCATTCGATTGCGCGAGCCGCACGCGGTACCGGCCAACCTCCGCATGAATGCGCGGCTTGGACGGACTCAGAGGCAGGGATGGAGCAAGAGTAGGAAAGGAAAGCTCCACAAGAGGCGTGGAACCAAGAGCGAGTTTCAGCGGAACCCTCTGCCGAGCGTGCGCAATCACGGGAGTAGTATCCGCCAAACATTGTAAGAGGACGGTGAACCTGTTGCAAATACCGTGCAAATAACTTGTTCAGTGTATTACTCTCCTGTAACAATTCGGGCTCCCTCTAAAGGAAGCCCGAAACGCTACCAATAAGTTTGTTGGACGAAGTTAGCAGCTTCCGCCGGCGATGGAAGGAATGACTAACACCTCGTCGCCCTCCTGGAAGCTGTACTTCTCATTGCCCAGGAAGCGGATATCTTCTTCGTTGACATAGAAGTTGATAAAGCGGCGAATCTGCCCATCCTCGCCGCGCAAGTGCTGGCGAAGCGCCGGAAAACGCCCCTCAATATCGGTAACCAGTTCGGGAAGATTGGCTGCGGTGCTGGCGATTTCACGCACGTTGTTGGTGTGTTTCTGAAAAGCATTCGGCAACAAAACTCTAACGGACATAACTTTCTCCCACTTGGCTCAGCACCTGGTTCACTGCGTTGTATTCCTCGACAAAGGCTTCAAAGTCCGCCAACCGCGGGCGAATCGCCTTGTGCTCTTCAAAAATGCCCTGCAGGCAATCGGTCGTCTTCAGGCCGTTGCCGGTAATGCAGGAGACAGTAAGCTCATCCGGCTTGATGCGTCCATGCGCGTAGAGCCGCGCCGTGACAGCGGTCGTCACGCCGCCCGCGGTCTCGGTGAAGATGCCTTCCGTCTCCGCCAGTTCCTGGATCGCCGAAACGATTTCGACGTCCGACACGTCTTCAGCCCATCCACCAGATGCACGGATCGCACGCGAAGCATAAGGGCCGTCCGCCGGATTGCCGATAGCCAGCGAGCGCGCAATGGTGTTGGGTCGCTGCGGCACAATCTCGTCGGTCCCGTTCTTCACTGCCGTCGAGATGGGCGAGCAGCCGGTAGCCTGCGCTCCAAAGAATCGCACCTGCTTGTCTTCCACAAGGCCCAGCGCGATCAGTTCACCAAAAGCTTTCCGAATCTTGGTAATCAGCGACCCGCCTGCCATGGGGCAAACAATGTTGTCCGGCAGTCGCCAGCCGAGCTGTTCGGCGATCTCAAAGCCCACCGTCTTTGAGCCCTCGGCGTAAAAGGGCCTCAGGTTCACATTCACAAAGCCCCAGTTATAGCGGTCGGCGATCTGCGACGAGAGCCGGTTGACATGGTCGTAGTTGCCCTGGACGCGCACCAGCGTAGCGCCGTACACCTGCGTGTTCAGAATCTTGGCCGGCTCAAGATCGGCGGGGACAAGAATGAAAGTCTTCAGTCCCAGGCGTGCAGCATGCGCGGCAACAGCGTTGGCCAGGTTGCCAGTGGACGAGCAGCCGACAGTGTCAAACCCGAAGGCCTGCGCGTTGGCCAGAGCCACTGCCACCACGCGGTCTTTGAAGCTGAGCGTGGGCATGCAGACGGCATCGTTCTTGAGGTAGAGATTGCTGGCGCCAATGTGGGCGGCCAACCGCGGCGCCTTCACCAGCGGGGTAAACCCGGAGGGGGTTTGCGGCACGTAGCTGTCAGAGACGGGCAGCAGGGCGCGATAGCGCCACATGTTCACAGGACCCTGGGAGATGGCTTCGCGGGTGAAGCGGGTGCGGGCATACTCGAGGTCGAAGACCACCTCAAGCGGGGAAAAACACTCATCACAGATGGAAAGCGGCTGAACTCCGTAGGCCTTGCCACATTCCCGACAACGCAATTCGTAAGCAGTCGTCACTCGTCCCTCGCATAGGCGAGAGCGGCTAAAAGTCTACGAGCGCGTGACCGGCTCAAAATGAGCGAACGTGATAGGACTCGAAGTACCTTGCGAGCCGCCTCCACCAAGAATGTGGAAGCGACCCCCGAATCTCATGTTCCCCGTTTCCGGGCAAGAGTTGACACCATACTCCCGTTTTGCGCGGGCAGGTTGTCGTGGCGTCACAGGGCTCGTCCCTCAGCCACTCTGCATGAAACTCAGGCTTGCCCTTTGGAGGCAAACTTGAATGATTCGTTTTTATCACAGTGGAAATCCAGGCGCAAGCCCAATTGCACCGAATGGGGCTAGACGGTGGTCCAAAGGTCATTTGCGGGAATTGAATTGGAATTTTCCCATTCAGGTGAGGCGGGATCAAATCCGGTTGTAAACCTGGCCGCGGGATTCGATCAAATCGACCGCCAGTCTGTCGGGTTCCTGAATCAACACTATGATTCTATAGCCGCCCACGCGGGCCGAACGCTTCTTGCTTCCCTGAAGCGGGTAGGAGTTCGTGGGATTGAGCGGATCTGCAGCAACGGCCTTAACCTTGTCCCTGATCCTCTGCCGAGTCGGTACATCCAATGCCTCAAGCGTCTTGGCCGCCGACTTGCTGAAGATAATTTCAAGCGGCAGCTTCATTTCAACTCGGCCCAAGGCACGAAGTCGCCCCTGGCCACATCCTCAGCAAGAGCGGCGAATTTGGCGTCCATTTCCTCTGGTGTACTCAGCGCATCAAGCCAATCCGCCAAGTCCAGCAACCGGTCGGACTGGGCCTCGAATTGAGCCAGCCTTTTACGCATCAGGGCATTCCTCGGAAAACCCTCTTGCGGATCAAGCAGTCGCATATGGACCGCATGCCAGCGCAGAACGTCGTCACGAAAGGCACGATAGTCCCCTGCCGTCCGAATCCGGGAGGGTGTCCCGGCTTCAATTTGCAAGGCCAGCCCGTCCGCCGCATTCAATATTTCCCTGATTCCACGAATCATCCCGCCTAATTGCCTGTACATTCTCCACTGGTAGACCAGCCCGGAAACCCACAACCTTGGACGATTCAGCCCAGCAGCAAGTTCAGATGCCAGTGACATCCCAGCATACAAGCGCGCATTCCAAAGGTCGCTTCCGATCTCCATTGCGGCCGTTGTGCTCATCTGTTCCCCTCCCTCTGCCGAGGAAGGCGCTGCCGCAGCTTGCGACGGCGCCATTGACTCATGACAAGTATATCGTCGAATCGAGTTTTCGCCTCAATTGCTGTAAATCCGCACATAATCAACCAGCATCGCCGACGGAAACACCGTGGTCGCATCCGGCGAGCCCGGCCAGTCGCCACCCACCGCCAGGTTCAGAATCACAAACTGCGCACCCTGATCGAACGGCCATGTGCCCGTCTGGGTCGCAGGCGTGAACGTGGCGTAGACGTTGCTCGGGCTGTCAACGTAGTACTGAATCTGCCCTTTGGTCCAGATCATGCCATAGGTGTGCCAGGCAGCAGCGGAAAAACCCGTTGGATGGTACTGAATGCCGCCGTTCAGTTTTGTTCCGTGAATGGAGCCTTGCACCCAGTCGAATCCTCCATTCCGCGGGTTGCTCCCGTCGATGTGCTCCATTACGTCAAGCTCGCCGCAGGCCGGCCATTGGATGGTGGCAATGTTGTTGCCGAGCAGCCAGAACGCCGGCCACATGCCTTGCGACTCGGGCAGCATCATCCGCGCCTCAATGCGCCCGTATTGAAAGCTGAACAGCCCCTCGGTCTTCAAGCGTGCTGAAGTGTAGACGCCGGCCGTCCGTTGCTCGGCCACGATGTGCAGGTAGCCGTCGCTGCCGACATACGCGTTCGGATTCGAAGCATCGCACGGCCCCGTCGTGGAACCCCAGGCGCAGTAGGTCTCAAGCTCGTGGTTGCCACAGCAATTGGTCCCCACATCGTACTTCCATATCTGTGAATTCGGCTGCGCATGGGCGCTGCCCGAATTCGAAAACTCGTCCGACCAAACCAGCGTGCCTGGGGAAATGTTGGGCGTAAAGCTACGGCTCGTGACATTGCTCGCGCTGAGGCCCGAGGCAGTCGCAACCGCTTTGACAGTCATGTTGGAGGCTACAAGAAACGGTGCGGAGTACTGGATCGACGAACCCGTGGGCGGAGCGCCATCGATCGTGTAGTAGATTGTCGCTCCTGAGGTCGTCGAAGACAGGCTCACCACAACCGCGCCATTCTGAGCTGCAATCGGCGTGATCGTGGGCGCAGTTGCCTGGGCCTGTGTGGTCGACGGGCCACCGCTAGTCTGTCCACTGCTCAATCCACACAATAAAACGCCGCACAAAAGAACTGCTGGGAACATTGCCTTGCCTGTCTGCATTTCAAGAACTCCGATTGGATGCCGCAAAACTCTATCCCACCCCTGCGCAACCATCAGAGCACCGGCGAATCGATGCGTCAAACAGCACTGCGTGCGGCAGACGCTCGCTGGAAGCTCGCACCGGCGTACCGATTGTGGAGCCGGGTGCCCTAAGTCAGACCAGCCACAAAAGTTGGGTTCAGTGGGAGCTTGAGATATGGGCCACGCCTCGTGATTTTACCTCTCTCAGA
>PMWR01000454.1 GCA_003166055.1 Acidobacteriaceae bacterium | reverse complement strand
CTTCAGGAATACCTGGAAGGGATGAACATCACGCACGTAGCCAAGCATCTTCACGTCTCGCGCGTGACGCTTTCCAAGATTCTCAATTGCCGCGCGGGCATCTCGGCGGAGATGTCGCTGCGCCTCTCGGCGGCGCTGGGAACGCATCCCAGCTTCTGGTTCGATATGCAATCTTCGTACGAATTTGCGCAGGCGAAGCGAAAGAAGATTCCACCTATTAAGCCCATCGGCATAGCCGCCTAGACGGACGAGGAGCCCTTGGCTGAGCGACCTTTGATCTCGATAGAAGGGAAGACGGAAAGCGCAACCGCTGCGGCTTGGCCGGACACGATGGGGTTCGTGCTGGCCGGCGGGCAATCGAGCCGGATGGGCGAGGATAAGGCGCTGGTTCTCTTCAATGGACGGCCGCTGGTGGAGCGGGCGCTGGGGATTCTGCGCGCGGCTGGGCTGGAGGCTTCGATTGCTGGCGCCCGGACGGCTTCGGCACTGCAAACGTTGAAGGCATTTGCGCCGGTTGTGGAGGATGCGGAGACTGCTCCCGGGCCGTTAAGCGGGATATGCGCAGCACTGGCCTCGACGGCGGCGCGGTGGGCGGTATTTTTGCCGGTCGATCTGCCACTCATGCCTGCAACGCTGATTGAGTTTCTTCTGGATCACGCGCGGATCACGGGCCGGGCTGTCACCCTGGCTTCGGTGAACGGGTTTGCGCAGAGTTTTCCGGCGGTGTTGGACCGGGTGGTGTTGCCGGCGCTCGAGAGGGAACTTGAAGCCGGGCGCGGGGGATGCTTTGCGGGGTTTCAGGCGGCAAGCGCACAACTGAATCAGCCGGTGTCGATTGTTGCTGTGGAGATGCTGGTGCAGGCGGGCAGGATTGAGCATCCGGATGGATTGCCCGCATCGCGGTGGTTCCTCAACGTGAATCGGCCGGCGGATCTTTGGCGGGCGGAGGCTTGCTTCACCGGACGAATCGCGTAAGCTGGTTTCAACGAGATGTCCGACGCCGCCTTCAATCCGGAGCTTGCCGAGACGCTGATTCCCGAGCTTTCCGAGACGCTGCCAACGATCCCCGATCCTGAGCGGCCGGAGGTGGGGCCGGACACGGCGATGATCTCGTTCAGCCATGTCTCGATGTGGTTTGGGGAACGGAAGATCCTGGACAACGTGAGCTTCAAGGTGATGCGCGGGCAAACCCTTTGTATTCTGGGACGAAGCGGTGTGGGGAAATCGGTGGCGCTGCGCATCCTGATGGGGTTTCTGAAGCCGCAGGTGGGCTCGATCCGCGTGGAGGGCGAGGAGATCAACGGGCTGAGCGAAGAGGGGATGCGCGCGATTCGCAAGCGGGTGACGATGGTCTTCCAGAACGGGGCGCTGTTTGACTCGTTGAGCGTGCGGGAGAACGTGGCATTTCCGCTGCGGGAACACGGCGGCCTTGACGAGGACCAGGTGCAGCAGATCGTGGATCGATTGATCAAGATGGTGGGAGCCGAGGATGTGACGGATGCGTATCCGTCCAGCCTGTCGACCGGGCGCAAGCGGGCGGTGGCCATTGCCCGGGCGCTGGCGGCACAGCCGGAGGTGGTGCTTTACGACGAGCCTACGACCATGGTCGACCCCATTATTGCGCGGCGGATGGGGGACCTGATCCAGCGCCTGCAGCGGCAGTTGGGCTTTACAAGCATTGTAGTTACGCACGATATGCGGTTCGCGGAGCGGCTGGCGGATACGGTGCTTTTTCTGGACGAGGGGCGGGCCCGGTTTTTCGGGCGTCTTCAGGACTTTATGGCGTCCGCCGACCCGCACATTCAGCAGTTTCTGGCGTTGGACGCGTATGTATTACCGTCGGAATGAGGTGTTTAGCATATAGTAACCGACAATTCATAAGATTTTGCTTGCCATCGAAAGGCCGTTCAGGCGATGCTTGTTATAGAAGAGTTCATGAAGCCGGACGGAGGGTCTTCACTCAAGCGGTGGTTGCGGGGAGGTAGTCCGGCATTGTTTGGCAAAGTCGGCGTACGTCCTCTTCGGCAGGATACGCAGAATCTCATTTTTCTTGTTTTCGTATTCATTACGTCAGGCGAATTCGCTCTCCGACGCTTTGTTTTTTCTGACTGGGAATGACAATCATGTCGAATCGCCTATTATCAGGATCTGGCAATGGGCAATGGTGAGTCGGAGTCCTGATATGGCTGGAAGAAGCCGCCTGGATTCTTCGGAATACACAGGGAAGATTGCATTCAACAGGGCAACTCCAGACCCAAGAACAGTCTTTAAATCATCGAGTCCGACGTTGAGTCGTCTGAAAACTTTCTATCTTTGTTTCAGCTCCTTGCTTGGTTCGCACTGGCATGAAGGTTCCCACTTTCTCACAGCGTATTGAACTTTATTGAGGTTCTCGGAACGCATATGGCTACATCGGAGTTCTGGCAAAGAGTTTCGGCGTCTGTGTCTTCGTCCCCAGGATGGGCAGTAGGCGCGGGCGCACATTCCACTCGGAATTCACGAGGCACGACCAAACTGTGGATGGTCCTGGACGGGATAACGGTTCTCGGATCCGCTGTGATTGCCACGCTTTACGAGTTTCATCTGGGGCCGTTGAGAGGCGCAAAGGATTTCTGGCACGGCACGCTGATCCATGGGCGATCAATGGGAATCCTGCTGGCACTGTTGTGTGGATTCACAGTCTCGCTGATCATGACCAGCCGACGGCTGCATTTGTATACTCCTACGCGCCTGACCAGTTTTCTAGGTGAGCAGAAGCTGAGCGTGGAGGCCTGTTTTACGTCCGGCCTTCTGCTGACCGGCACCTTGTACCTGGTAAAAGCAGGAGACATCTCCCGCACCGTCGTTCTGGTTACGCTGGGACTTGTGACGATTTCGCTGAGTTTGCGGCGTTTGGTCTACCGCATATTGATCTACCGGCGTTTTGAGCGCGGGGTGGGCACGCGCAATGTGCTGATCGTGGGCACCGGTCCCGAGGCACATGCGCTTCGTCATCACCTGGAGAGCATTCGGCATCTGGGATACACCTTCAAGGGCTTCATCGATTTTCACGGAACCGGGACGAGTTTTACGGCCTCATCGGGCGACGTGGTGGGCACGCTGGAAACGATGTTCGAGCACGCGCGCAAGCAGTTTGTGGACGAGATTTTTTTCACTACGCCGTGCGAACGCGGCATTGTGCAGAACGTTTTGGAGGAGGCGCGGACACAGGGAGTGGATCTGCGCATGGTCCCCGACATGTACGACGGCCTGCTGTGGAACAGCCCGATTGAATACATCGGCCAGTTCCCGACGATTCCATTGCACCGCGGGTATGTGCCGGAAATCGGCCTACTGTTCAAACGGGTGCTGGATATTGCTCTCTCCGCTCTGGCGCTCCTGGTTCTTTCTCCGATACTGCTGGCAATCGCGATTGCCGTGAAGCTGGACTCGCGCGGGCCGGTTTTCTACTCTTCGGAGCGCATCGGCAAGAAGGGCCGGGTATTCCGCTGCACCAAGTTTCGGACCATGGTTCGGGACGCAGAGAAGCGCCGCGGCGAAGTGATGCACATGAACGAGCGCGATGGGGTACTGTTCAAGATTTCGAACGATCCACGGATTACCAAGCTGGGCCGTTTTCTGCGCAAGTATTCGCTGGATGAGCTACCCCAGTTCTTCAATGTTCTGCGCGGCGACATGAGTATTGTCGGTCCTCGCCCACCGATTGCGAGCGAAGTGCGGGAGTACAAGCTGAACCATCTGCGGCGGCTGGACGTGACGCCGGGGATCACGGGTTTGTGGCAGGTGCAGGCGCGGCAGGATCCTTCGTTCGATCAATACATCTCGCTGGATGTGGCGTATATCGAAAACTGGAGCATCTGGCTGGATATGAAGATCATTATTCGCACCGTCGCCGTGGTATTTGCTGGGACGGGAAGCTAAAGCAGCTCACAGTTTTCAGTGATCAGTTCTCAGATTTGGCTTCCGTGTGCCCACTTGTGTGCCATTTGTTTCGCCGTTGCGCCTGAAGGGGAGTTGCCGAGAGCTGAAAGCTTAGAGCTGCTCTCGATGGATTAAACTGAGTGTGTGAAGATCACCCTGGCACAGATCAACCCAACGGTTGGGGATTTCAGCGGAAATCTTGAAAAGATTGTGACCGCAAGCCATCGCGCGGCCTTGCTGGGTGCACGTTTGACGGTCTTCTCCGAGTTGGCGATCTGCGGCTATCCTCCGGCCGATTTTCTGGAAAAACCAAGCTTTCTGGCGCGTTGCCGAACGGCGGTGGACGAGCTGGCGGAGGCTACGCGCACGCTGCCAACCGCAGTGCTGGCGGGCGTAGCGCTGCCGGCTGTGGGTGAGACTGGGAAGCCGGCGGTGAATGCGGCTGTTCTGCTGGATCAAGGGCGATTGCTGCTGGAGCAGCACAAGAGGCTGCTGCCGTTTTATGACGTATTCGACGAGCAGCGGTACTTTGCGCCGTCTCAGGGTCAGCGGGTGGTGGAACTGGACGGCTTGCGGCTGGCCATCACCATTTGCGAGGACGCCTGGAACGACAAGAACTTCTGGCCGCGCCGGCTTTACAAAGTCGACCCGATGGAAGAGCTGATGCGACAACAGCCGGCGGTGCACATCAACCTGTCGTCGTCGCCATTCTGGCATGCGAAGCGAGGGATCAGGCGCGAGATGCTGGCGGCGATTGCGCGGCGGGACGGCGTACCGGTGCTCATGTCGAACCAGGTGGGGGGCAACGACAGCCTGATCTTCGACGGATCGTCTTTGGCGCTGAATGCGCAGGGAGAACTGATTGCGCAGGCCCGGTCGTTCGAGGAGGACCTGGTGGTGGTGGATCCGTTCGATGCGCCTGCGATTGCTATCGTGGAAGAGGATGAGGATGCGGCCGCATACCGGGCGCTGGTGCTGGGCACGCGCGATTACGTGCGCAAGTGCGGCTTTGCCAAAGTGCTGGTGGGGCTGAGCGGCGGGATCGACTCGTCGCTGGTGGCGGCGATTGCCAAGGACGCGCTGGGAGCGGAAAACGTGTTGGGGATCGGGATGCCGAGCCCGTATTCATCGACGGGGTCGATTGATGACAGCCGGAGGCTGGCGGAGAATCTCGGAATCCGCTATGAGGTGATCGGGATCAGTGAGCTGTTTGGAGAATACACTCGCGCGCTGGGGCCGCTGTTTGCGGGGAGCAAGGCTGACACGACGGAGGAGAATATCCAGTCGCGGATTCGCGGCTGCCTGCTGATGGCGCTGTCAAACAAGTTTTCAGCGCTGGTGCTGACTACGGGGAACAAGTCGGAGATGGCGGTGGGGTATTGCACACTCTACGGGGACATGGTGGGCGCGCTGGCGGTGATCGGCGACCTGGTGAAGACACGGGTATATGCGGTCTGCCGGTGGCTGAACCGGAACGGCGAAGTGATTCCGCGGGCGATTCTGGAGAAGCCGCCGTCGGCCGAACTGAGGCCGGACCAGAAGGACACGGACTCGCTGCCGCCGTATGAGGTTCTGGATCCGATCCTGGAAGCGTATGTGGAGCGGTATGAGACGCCGGAGAAGATTGCCGCGGCGCACGGATTTCCGCTGGAGCTCGTCCAACAGGTGGTGCGGCTGGTGGAGCGCTCCGAATACAAGCGCCAACAGGCCGCGCCGGTGCTGAAGGTGACGTCAAAGTCGTTTGGCATGGGACGAAGATTTCCCGTGGCCGTCAAGGTTCAGGTTTAAACGCCTCAATGCTGGGGTATAAGCTAGAAGTTCGGGAGATTTCCCGTGAAACAAGGAGAATTCGCTTGATTCGTTTTTCACTCCGTCGTCCCAACGCCCGTACCGCCAGCCTTGCCGCATTGGCGTTATTTTTATTGCCCGTTTTGAATGCCGCGGCACAGGAACAGGTTCCACCGGCGCCCGCGGCGCAGGAGCCATCGGCACCGGCGCCCGCGCAGGCTCCGGTGTTTCCCAAACCCGATCCAGCGAATTTTACTGCCGCATCGCCCACCAAGGAGACGGTCAACGCCTTTCTGCAGGCTAGTTGGGGGTTCGATGAGAGCCGCGTCTGGCAGGTGCAGGCGATTGAGAAGACGCCGGCGGAGGGGGTAAGCAAGGTCATTGTTTACGCGGGGGACAAGAGCGGCAAGCAGAAGCTCCAAGGCATGGCGTTTTTTGCGCTTGCCGACGGGAAGCACATTATTGCCGGCGATGACATTATTTCGTTTGGAGCGCACCCGTACGCGGAGAGCCGCGCGACCGTGCAGGAGAAGGCCGACGGACCTTATCGTGGCTCTGCTTCGAAGGATCTGGAGATCGTGGAGTTTGCCGACTTCCAATGCCCGCATTGCAAGGAAGCGCAGGCGAACATGGACAAGCTGCTGGTGGACTTCCCGAAGGCGCGAATCGTCTTCCAGAACTATCCGCTGCCGCAGCATCCCGCGGCGGCCGGCGCGGCGGCGTATGGGGTTTGCGTGACCAAGGAGGGCGGCAGCGGTGCCTTCTTCACCTTTGCGGCAGCCGTGTTTGAGGGCCAGGATGGATTGGCGACTCCGGATGGCGCTATGCTGACGCTGAACAGCGCGGTGACCAAGGCGGGGCTGGACCCGACGAAGATCGCGGCCTGCGCAGCGACACCCGGTGTGATTGCAACTGTGGACGCTTCAGTGAAACTGGCGAAGGATCTGCAGATCAACCAGACGCCCACGCTGCTCGTCAATGGCCGCATGATTCCCGCAAACGCACCGTATGAGACGTTGAAGCAGATCATCGAGTACCAGGCCAAGCTGGACGGTGTGGCGGCGCGCTAGGCAGCGGGTCGGTCGTTAGTGGTTAGTGGTTAGTTGTCAGGGGTCAGTGCGCCGGCGGCCTGTTGCCAATTGGCAGTTGGCAGTGGTCGCCGG